>QLUL01000077.1 GCA_018725425.1 Chloroflexota bacterium | reverse complement strand
CCGCGCCATCTCTCCAGCCATTGCCGAGCCACCCATCCCGCAAACGATGATCTTGTCGAGCTTCTCTGTCGACAGGCTCTCAAATCGTTCCCCGATCTCGATTGCGTCCCGACACTGGTCCGGAAAGCGGTCGAGGACCGCGATCATCCCTTCCCGGTCATATCTTGCAAGGAGGTCTCCACTGTCAAGGCTGTTCATATCAAGGAAGTGATTAGTAACTGGTGATTGGTGATTGGGCACTAATCACTAATCACTAATCACCAATCACACGCCCATTTGTGCACCTAATCTATTAGATCGAGTGAATTCTACCGCAGTGCGGGCACTTAACGTTGGCCCTCTTGAATTTGGGTGGCACCTTCAGCTTCGTGCCGCAGTCGCAATTGATGGTCTTGTAGTTATTTTGACGCCACATCAGGTCTGAGACCTCGCGCGTGCGCTCCAATTTGCTTGGTTCTGGTTCTGCTGCCCGAAGTCCTACGGCACCGGCACTGGCTAGGGCAGATGCAGGTATGACACTCCCACCACCTTTATGAACCTTCGCGTAGGCATTGTCGTAGTCAGCGAAAGAAGCGCCTCCTCCCATGGAGCGCAGTATACGTACCCGCTCCGAGATGGGAGGGTGCGTGCTGCTGAGATCACTGGCCGCCATCCCTTTCCTTCGGAAGGGATTGGTGATGTACATCGGGGCCAGAGCCTGATTGGCCGATTGCAGTTGCACCGTTGATCCGCCAAGCTTCTCCAGGGCGGAGGCCAGTCCCTCTGGATACCTGGTATACTGGGCAGAAGAGGCATCGGCAAGGTATTCCCTCTTTCTGGAAATGGCAAAGTAGATGAGGCGAGCAAAGATCGGTGCCAGTATCATCAATGCGAGGCCGATCACCAGGACTATCAGATGCCCCCCACCCCCACCTCCAGAACTTCTCCTGCCGCCAAACGTACCACCCCAGAACAGCATGTGCATCATATACCAGGATATCATGACAATCGTGCCCAGAAGGATACCACACAAAGTCATGAGCAGTACATCGCGATTCTTGATGTGAGCTAGTTCGTGACCGATGACGCCTTGAAGTTCGTCGCGGTTGAGTTTTTGCAGCAGTCCTGAGGTCACGGCAACTGATGCCCGTTTGGGATCCCGTCCGGTGGCGAAGGCATTCATTGCCGGATCATCGATGATGTAGATCGCGGGCATATGCTCCAGCCCCGAGGCTATCTTCATCTCCTCAACGATGTTGTAGAGGCGCGGATGATCGTCGCGCTCTATCTTTTTTGCTTTGGACATTGCCAGAAATATGTTGTCTCCCTGGAAGAAGGCGACCGCGGTCATTATTCCCCAAATTACAAGGGCCATCACGAGGCCGCCAATGGCGCTTCCAAAGAAGGCCAGTCCCAGGAAATAACCGATCACGAGCAGCACGCCAGCCATGGCTGCTACCAGTACCATCGATTTGGCTCGATTCTCTCTAATCTGTTCCCACACGATAATTTTCCCTTCACCCATCCGTAACCACTCAAGTTGTTAGCTTCACGTATCGGGTTCACGGTTGACGGTTCGGGATTGGGGGCTACCTAACCGTTGAACCTTGAACCTTGGAACTTTGAACCGGAGTAGTTTAGCCGAAACTTACCTGGGGCACTTCCCTCTCTGCTGGTGTCTCGATTTCGAAGAATTCACCTTCCTTGAAACGAAACATGCCTGCGATGATGTTGGAGGGGAGCATATGGATTTTGTTATTGAAACCCATTACTGAATCGTTGTAGAACTGGCGCGAAAAGGCTATCCTGTTCTCGGTGGAGCTCAGTTCCTCCTGCAGGGCGAGGAAGTTCTGGTTGGCTTTCAGATCGGGATAACTCTCGGATACAGCCAGCAGCCTGGAGAGGAAACCGCTGAGTTCGCCTTCGGCTTTGGCCTGGGCGGCAACGCCGCTTCCGATTGCAGCCTGAGCCAGGTTGCGCGCATTGGTAACGCCTTCCAGCGTTTCGCGCTCGTGAGCCGCATATCCCTTGACGGTATTGACCAGATTGGGGATTAAATCGTGCCTTCGCTTAAGTTGGACATCGATTTGTGACCAGGCATTCTTCACCTGATTGCGCAATCGCACCAGGCCGTTATAGATGATGACAAGCCAGATGATAAGCAGAACCGCGATCCCGATGATGACATAGACTGCAGTCATAGCAACCTCCTTTGTGAACTTCGTTGCTGGCTGATGGCGACTAATCGCGAGCCTGGAATACTTCGCCCAAGAAGCTGAGAATGCGTCCCTGAGAATCCACCTCTTCAGAAGATGGTATCTGGGTTATTAGTTGGCCCACTTCCCCGGCATCGAACCACAGACCGTCTCCACGATTGCAGGCATCGATGAGCACTTCCGGTTCGTGACCCACGGTGGCCTTCTTCATTCCCTTGCCGCAGATGGGGCACTTCCTTTTCTTTTCTGCTGCCCTGGCCTCAGGGGAAGTCAAAATACTATCCAGCGATAGAATGGACCCCTCCGGTTGCATGGTCTCCAGTAAGAGCTCCAGTTCCCCGGCATCGAACCAGACCCCGGCGCAATCCGGGCAGTAGTCAAGCTCAATGTGCTCGTGCTCGACTACTATCATCATATTGCTGCAAGCAGGACATCTCATGCGATTAATCTCCCAGAATGTTATTTGAACATACCTTAGCCGCAGGCTTCATGCCTGCGACAGCCCCCGCGAGCGCACCCTCATGCGATTAATCTCCCAGAATGTTATTTGAACATACCTTAGCCGCAGGCTTCATGCCTGCGATAGCCCCCGTGAGCGCACCCGTAAAGGGTGCGGCTACAAGGGGGAGTCCTTAAATCATTGAAATTCCCATGCCGCAAGTCTAGCGAAGGAGAGACTATCATCTCCTTTTGAGATAGAGTGGAGGCGACGGGCGGATTCGAACCGCCGAATAGGGGTTTTGCAGACCCCCGCCTTAACCACTTGGCCACGTCGCCCCTCATATCAGGAACTCCTTTCATTGGAGCGGAAGACGAGATTCGAACTCGCGATCTCCTCCTTGGGAGGGAGGCGCTCTACCACTGAGCTACTTCCGCATGGTGCCGAGGAGGAGATTTGAACTCCTACGGGCTTTCGCCCACCACCCCCTCAAGATGGCGTGTCTACCGATTCCACCACCTCGGCATGACTGGCAGGGGTGGCAGGATTCGGACCCGCGACCTGCGGTTTTGGAGACCGCCGCTCTTCCAGACTGAGCTACACCCCTACTCAACATCTAGATTATACAATAATTGATCCAACTCTTCTACCCCTGGGGCGACTCGAACGCCCGACACACGGTTTAGGAAACCGCTGCTCTATCCTCTGAGCTACAGGGGCATGCTATAGTGTCCTGCTAGTAATATTACGCTGACTATATTATAAGTCATCTACTCTGGCGTTTGGGCTGGAGCGGCAGACGAATTGCGACCGTGGTGCCGGAGCCTTCCTGGCTCTGTATCTCCATCTCCCCACCATGAAGATCAACAATCTGTTTAACGATGGTTAGCCCGAGCCCGGTTCCCTGTCCCCCGGGTTTCCGGGGCATACCGGTCCTGTTGACCGGCTCGGCAAGGCGAACAAGTTTTTCCGGGGGCATTCCCCGCCCTGTATCCGAGACGGTAATAGCCGCCCATTCTCCCACCTGGCTCAGACCCACAGTTACAGAGCCGGTTTGGGGAGTGAACTTTATGGCGTTGTCAACTACGTTGAGTAGCATTTGTTTGAGGAGGTCGTAATCTCCAGCGATAACCATAATCTCGGGGATGGATACGCTGAAATGCAAACCCTGAGCTAGCACCCGTGCCTCTCTGGCTATCTCCTCCAGGAGCTCTTTGAGGTCCACTTCTCCACCAATGAAAGCCGGGATTGCCTCCATCTGAACGCTGAGCAACAGGTTATTGGTCATTCTGGACAGCCGGCGCACCTCCCTTGCCATGGCGCTCAGCCTTTGCCTCACCTCCAAATCGAGCGATGGCTGCATCAGCAGGATGTCTATCTGTCCCTGGAGCACGGTAAGCGGCGTCCTGAGGTCATGGGAAACGCTGGCAAAAAACGTCTCCCTCGTCGTGAATGCCGCGTGCAGGCGTTGCATCATGCTGTTCAGCGTGTCTGCCAGTTGTTGCAATTCCTGAGGTCTGGGTTCTTCGGGAATTCTGATGGCGAGATCTTTGCCCCCTATCTCCCGGACCATTTTAAGGATTTTATCCAGGGGACGAAAGCCGCGGCGGAAGACCATGGACCCTGCCGTAAGCGCGACAGCACTGCCTCCGATGCCAACGACAATGGTGTATCGCCATAGCTTATTCTGCGCCTCGGCAATCGCAACAAGGCTATCGCCGGTCTGCACAAACGCTATAATATCACCGATAGTCGGGTCTCGCACGGGGACGGTATACAGCCGCAATGCCTCATGTCCCCTTTTCCTGATAGTCTCGAAACGTCCCTCGTCAAGCTCCGGCAAGAGCAACTGGCGGTCCATAAGGGGGAGCAGCCGGTTGGGGATATCGCCAAACGAAGCGAGGATGTTACGCTGGGAATCGCTCACGCGTAGAACCGCAGGGATATAGGGAAGTTGATGCTCGATCAGCCAGTTAACCAGATCCCCATAGGCTTCACTGCTGACCTCAGGACTTGAGACGATGGTTCTGGCAACAACGGTGGTTCGGTCCCGAAGACGGTTATCAATAGCGTCATACAGTCCAGCTATCATGACCTGGTGTAACACAAAAGCCAGACCCATCATAATGAGCGGCACCATCAGGGCGTACCAGAGAAATATCTGCTGGCGGAGACTTATTCGCATGAGCCCTCCCGCAGTACGTAACCGAAGCCACGTAAGGAGCATATCAGGTCAGCTTCTCCCTCGGCATTCAGTTTCCGCCTGAGGAAGTTAATATACACCTTGACCGGGTCTGGCTCACCTTCAAACTCGTAGCCCCACACGCGCTGGATAATTAACTCACGGCTGAGAGGCTTTCCGGTGTACTGGGCCAGCAACTTCAGTAAGTCAAATTCCCGTGTCGTCAGGTCTATTTGCCGATTGCCCCGCCTTACCTCCCTTCTTTCGATGTCAATCTCGAGATTTCCCACCCGGATGACACCTCCAGTCGGAAAGCGCCGGCGAAGTACTGCTCTGATGCGAGCCAGGAGTTCTTCAAAGGCAAAAGGCTTTGACAGATAATCGTCAGCGCCAGCTTCCAAACCGCGCACTCTCTCCCCAACCACGCCGCGTGCCGTCAGTATGATTATGGCCGCGTCACCGCTAGCCCGGAGTTGCCGGCACACATCAATACCGTCAATATCTGGCAGCATCAAATCCAGGACCACGAGGTCAGGATTATCGAACTGCGCCGCCTCCAGCCCCTGGTAGCCGGTCTCAGCGACGAGGACATCAAAACCGCTCTGGATCAGCTCGTGCCTCACAATGTCGGCGACATTCGGGTCATCTTCGATAACCAGGATCTTGGTCATCTTGCTCCTGCCCGGTAGCGATCGTGAAAAAAGTTACCCCTGGTAGAGATTATACACTCATCAGCGCTTGGTAGATAAAACTGCCTGTGGTGCTTTATTTTACACGGCGGAACAGACGCTGTCAAGTAGTTTTCTGGCTACATTCTGCATCCGTTCTAGCTACGACCTATAAAAACGTGGGGGAACTTTGGTTTAACCGTTTTTGAACCTGCGTTCAACCGTTCTTTAACTATGACATGCTAACATTTATCGAGGCTGATGCAATCCAGCTTTTCCAAGGGGGTGTGATGCCTGACCAGCGCTTTGACATA
>QLUL01000076.1 GCA_018725425.1 Chloroflexota bacterium | reverse complement strand
CTCCACCACCTGTCGCAGTTGTTCCCTCACGTTATCGGCTTCGATCAACACCACCTTGATCTTTCCGATAAAGGCCACCCCTCTTCGTAGTATGCCGGTATCCCTGGTCAAGAGAACCCTTCCCTCTTTGAGTGCGATTCGAACGAGCTCGTTATCGTCCAGGCCATTGATGAACAGGGCATCATATCCCAACATCCGAAGCCTTTTGGCCAGCTTACCTACATTGAGATCGACGATAAACCTGGGCTTCATACTTTCAATAATAACATAAATCGACGGGCGCTTTCATTTCTGCTATAATTCAACTACGATGCCAAACTTTGAGTTCACCGATCATACTGCTGACATAGGTATTATCGCCTATGGGAATAGCGTCGAAGAGGTCTTCGTCAATGCGGCCCGTGGGATGTTCAGCCTCATCGCTGATCTGGAAAAGGTAGTCGAAGTGATCGGTCACCAGGTGGTCGCCGAAGCCCCGGATCAGGAGGAGTTGCTGGTCACCTGGCTGAATGAGCTGCTCTATCTCTTCGATGCCGAGAATCTTATCTTCAGTAGATTTGAGATCGTCGACCTGAGACAGCAATATGTGAGAGCGATGGCTTACGGGGAAAGGGTCGATCCCTCGCGTCACGATCTCAAGACACAGGTCAAAGCTGCTACTTATCACCAACTGAAGCTCGAAAAGGGGGACGAGTTTAGGGCCCGAATAATTCTTGATATCTGAATGGAGGTGTGGAGATGTCATCCTGGAGAGAGCTGCTCAAGAAAATCGATGATTACCGCTGGGAAATAGAGACCAGCTACAAGCCTGGAATGCGTGTGCCGGGGCTTCTCTATGCCGATGAGCACATGCTGGAGCAGATCGGTGGGGAGCAGTCGCCGGAGCAGGTAGCTAATGTGGCGTTTCTCCCCGGAATCGTGGGCAAGTCTCTGGCCATGCCCGATATTCACTGGGGATACGGATTCCCTATCGGGGGGGTTGCCGCTACCAGAGTCGATGATGGGGTGATCTCTCCGGGTGGGGTGGGGTTCGACATCAACTGCGGCGTGCGGCTTTTGACCACCAACCTGATGGAGAAAGACGTCCGGCCCAGGATTGAAGAGATTGTTGGACAACTGTTTGCGAGCATCCCCTCGGGCATGGGATCTGAGGGCCGCATAAGAGTCAAGGGAAAAGAGATGGACAAAGTGCTGCGCGATGGCGCCCGATGGGCCGTCGAGAAGGGGTATGGCGATCAGGAAGACCTGGAATTAACCGAGGAGAACGGCCGGCTCAAGGGGGCGGATCCTGATCAGGTAAGCGAGAAGGCCAGGAAACGGGGCATCCCTCAATTGGGCACTCTTGGATCCGGCAATCACTTTCTTGAGATTCAGATGGTGGAGGAGATCTACGATGAATCGGCCGCCGGTGTGTTTGGCGTGCATCAAACGGGTCAAGTTGTCATCTTGATTCATACCGGCTCGCGCGGATTCGGCCATCAGGTCTGCGACGATTATCTGAAGACGATGGGCCCGGCGGTGAGGAAGTACGGCATCGAGCTGCCGGACCGGCAGCTTGCCTGCGCCCCGGTGAAATCGGCTGAAGGGCAGGCATATCTTGCGGCAATGGCCTGTGCGGCTAACTACGCCTGGGCTAATCGCCAGTGCATCACTCACTGGACGAGGCAGGCACTATCCAGTATCTTCGGGAGAAGACCTCGCGAATTGGGGCTGAGACAGGTCTACGATGTGGCGCACAACATCGCCAAGATTGAGGAGCACGCGGTAGACGGCAAGAGGCTTCTGGTTTGCGTGCATCGCAAAGGGGCTACCAGGGCTTTCCCTGCGGGGCATCCCGATGTGCCCGAGGCATACAAGGATGTTGGCCAGCCGGTGCTCATTCCCGGGGATATGGGGCGCTACTCCTATGTGGCGGTGGGAACTCAGGGGGCAATGGAGGAGACCTTCGGCTCGACCTGCCACGGGGCGGGCAGGCTGCAGAGTCGATCGAAGGCCAGGAGGGAGCTTTCCACCTCGAACGTCGCCGATGAGCTAAGGGCGAAAGGGATTTCTTTCCAGGTAGCGAGCAAGACAGCCCTGATTGAGGAAGCGTCCCACGCCTATAAGGATGTAAGCGAGGTGGTTCAGGTGGCCGATGGTGCGGGCATATCACGCAAGGTGTTCAGGGCCAGACCGATCGGGGTGATAAAGGGGTAGTCAAATTGTAACTACTCAGGTTGTCAGGCCTGCCCCCGGCCACAGGCCCAGGGGTTCACGGTTGTTTATCTAACCGTTCAATCTTGATCGCTCTAACCTTGAACCCTGGAACCCTTCAACAAGCTCAGGACAGGCTTTGAACCTGAGTAGTTACGGTCGTCAGTTATTCAGGTTCGGATCTTCTAAATAATACTATACCGATTACGGAGCTTAACAGGAAGAAAGTGGTAAGCTGAACAAGAGCCTCTGTCACCGAGAAAACAGCTCCAGGGTCACCTGCTCCAAAAGGCACATTAAAGATCGCCGCGGAAAGGGATCGCGTGCCAAACATGGGATCCAGGACTAACGCCAATTTTGCATACCAGGGGAAATACTCCATCGGCTCCCCAGTTTCCCACATGTGTGCTATCTCCTCCTCCATGAGGGTAAAGTATAATATCCCTGAGAGCATCGGTAGTACCATCATGAAAATGAGGATTACTACGATCAGACAGATAGCCGGTGTTTTTATAAAGGACGAAAACAGGAAGGTGAACGCTAACCAACAAAGAGCACCAAAAAACATGGCTAAGAAATGAAGATAAACCCTCCCTACATCCCCCAGCGCTGGCCAATTGCCAGAGAGCGCCACCTGCACGACTATCCCCAAAGATACGATGGGGAAAAATACAATCGCTATTGCCACAAGCCGCGAAACGAATTTCCCATAAAATATGGCATCCTTTTCTATAGGCTGTGACAGCAAAAGTATCAAGGTTTTTTGGCACTTCTCTCCTGCAATAGAGTCATAGCCGAGCACTATTGCAAGTATGCCGCCGAATATCCCTGTCACGATACCAAATTCCGCAGTATTGACCATCTCCACTAGCTCGGACTTAAGCACATAGCCATGAATGATCGCTACGATGAGCACGGAAACTAGGCCCAATAAACCAATTATAACCAATCTTTTTGTTTTAAGTAATTCATGAATCTCCTTCTTAGCTACTACCTTTATCGTTTGCACCAAACTTAAACTTAGCATTGGATCCTCCTTCCTTTATTTGACAAACTTCATGAATATCTCTTCCAGGCTAGGCTCAGGTTCGGATACTTTTCTAATGTCGCCGCCGAGCTCCACTATCTTCCTGGTAATCCTGGACGTCACCCCCGATTCCTCTATCCTGCACCGAAGGGTGTTTTCGCCGCAGGTACTTAACTCCAGTACTCCGTCCAGCCTTCTCACGCTTTCCGTGATCCCGTCATTTAAATTACCAACCACTATTTCTACAAATGTACCTGCCACCTCCTTTAGTTCTCCTTGAAGTTTTTTTATCTCCTCCACTCGAAGTAGCACACCTTTATTGAGTATGCCCACCGTGGTGCAGAATTCCTCCACCTCGCCTAATCTGTGTGATGATAGAAATATGGTCAATTCGTTTGTGGCAGTCAATTTCTTGAGCAGTTTTTTGAACTCGTACTGTCCTTCAGGATCCAAATTCGACGTTGGTTCGTCAAGCAGTAGAAGTCTAGGTTTGCCTAGCAAAGCTTGTGCAATCGCCAACCTTTGCTTCATACCCTGCGAGAACTCACCCACATTAGAATCCTTTCTTTCCTCCAGACCCACGAACTCCAAAAGCTCATCTATTCTTTTCACGCGTTCATTTCTTTGCATTCCCTTAAGCTCTGCGTAGTAATTCAGATGATCCAGTGCCGATAGGTCCTCATAGAAACCACAGAAATCAGGTACCATACCCATATATTGTTTTGCCTTCTTTCCCTCCTTGGGCACATCGTATCCGAATATTCTAACGCTACCACTCGTCGGCTTGAGAAACCCAGCAAGCATTTTGATAGTAGTGGTCTTGCCTGCGCCATTGGGCCCCAGGTAACCGAAACATAACCCCCCTTCCAAAGCCAGGTTCAAATTATTTACCGCTACAAGCTTGCCATAGGTTCTTGTTAGATTTTTTGTCTCTATCACGTATTTCATGCCATCACCTCCAGTCTCGCATTTTCGTAGCCATTCACCTCGTTGTCATTCTGAGGCAGCGAAGCCACCGAGGAATCTGGCCCCGCTCAGGATAGACTGCTAGAATTGCCCCTCTTCCAGATAGTCAAGTGTAGGGCAAACTTTGGTACCTTGATACTCCCTGCTTCCTTTCACTCATCACTCCATCTGAACGTTAGCCTGGCGAAAACCGATGCTATCACCATGATGCCGAAGATCACCCGAGGGAGACAAGTCCCTCACCTGGTTCATTCGGGGGTGCTCCAATCCACAACCATGTCAGTAGACGAACTACCTGAGTGAGAGGCAAAAATTCCGTGACCGCTCGTGCTGAAGTTTCACCCTCACCTGACCTCTCCCTTCAACGGAGAGGAACTTCATTTTGAATCTTTTTGCAAAGAACTATAAGCACTAATCACCTGCCTCGGCGATCAACTTCTCCAGGGTCTCCAGATGCGTCTCCAGGGCCTTCCGGCCATCCCGGGTCAGGCTATACCAGCTCGTCGGCTTCCGATCCCGAAACTCCTTCTCGACCACGAGGTAATTCTCGTCCTCCAACTTCCGTAGATGTGTCCCAAGAGCCCCGTCCGTTTCCTTGAGCAGAGCCTTGAGCCGGCTGAAGGTGATGGTATCGTTGCGGGCCAGCAGTACGCAGATCCCCAGCCTGGTGCGATGTTCGAGGAGTCTGTTGAAGCCATTCACCCTGTCCCAGATCGGGCCGTCGGACTCACCTCGGTGACGTGCCACTCTTCCTCCTCCCTATCAGGCCGGTGCTTACTAGCGCCACCGCCACCAGAGCGCCGATGAAGGTCCAGCCATACGCCGGGATAACGAAGAGGGCCAAGTAGCCTACCATCATCAGGATGCCGATCCAGAGAAGTGGCCGCTCCAGATGAAGACCGGCCAGGAAATAGCTCAGGCCTATTATAAGCAAGATGAGCTTGGACAGCTCTTGCCAGCAAACGGCGCCGATTACTCCAAGAATAGCTGCAAGGAAGATAACCACCATCATCCCGAACATATGTAGCCCATAGCGGATTCCCAGATCTCGATGCATCTGGCCCTGCCGCCGGCTGTGGCGCCATCCCAGAAAGCAGCTCGTCAAAAAGCCTAGCGGAGCAGCAATACTCCAGTACAGACCTACGTGCCGCGGAGCGAAGTCCACTAGCGAGAAGCCCACCAAGCAGAGCGCCGCCCAGAGGAAATAGATCACCGACAGCGACGGGTCTTGCTCCGATGTCCGAACCACTTCTCGAAGGTAACCAAGATCGGATTTTACCTGTTCCATGTCCGCCATTTCCAGCCTCCTGTTTCTAGAGTACTCTACAGTATACAGCACTTTGAAAAGTTTGTCAAGCCCCCGACTGAACCCTTTAATCCATGTCCGCCATTTCCAGCCTCCTGTTTCTAGAGTACTCTAGAGTATACAGCACTTTGAAAAGTTTGTCAAGCCCCCGACTGAACCCGTTAATCCGTCGATTAGAGTTCGAGTCCAGGTTATAGTATCTGGCAAGAAACACTTAGGAAAATTGTTACTATTCACCGCAGAGAGCGCCGAGAGCGCTGAGATTCTTGATATGTAGGCGTTCAGCGGTCAGCAATCAGGTCTGAGTTTGGAGTTACGGGTTTAGAG
>QLUL01000075.1 GCA_018725425.1 Chloroflexota bacterium | reverse complement strand
CCCCTCGCTATACAGGGTGAGGAAGCCCGGGAAGGCCAGGGATGAGCTCGTGGCTCGGAAGAGATAAATGAGTTTTGAGGAGGGGGGAGGGGAACTCGGAACTCGGAACTCGGAACTCGGAACTCGGTTGGAGCTTGCCTCGATATCCACCTTGACGGTGTCGAAAAGGGCGGAGGCCATCTGGCTGGCGACCATTCGTTTCCATATCAGATCGTAAATCCTGAACTGGTCGGTGGTGAGATAGGATTGTATCATCGCTGGTTCCCGTCTTACGGAGGTGGGGCGAATGGCCTCGTGGGCCTCCTGAGCGCCCTTTACCTTCTTCTGGAAGGCTCGAGGCGTCTGAGGAGTGAAATTGGCACCGAATTTCTCCGTTATGTACTCTCTGGTTTCTGTTATCGCCTGCGTAGTAACGTGAGTCGAATCGGTACGCATATAGGTTATGAGCCCCACCGGCTCTCCCTCTCCGATGGCAACGCCTTCGTAGAGCGATTGTGCTACAGCCATGGTGCGCTTGGCACTGAAGCCGAGCTTGCGCCAGGCCTCCTGCTGCAGGGTACTGGTGATGAAGGGTGCCACTGGATTCCGGGACAAGGGCTTTTTCTGAACCTGGGATACGGTGTAGCTTGCCTCCTTAAGCTCGGCGGTAAGTTTGTCGGCCTGTACCTTGCTCGCAATCGCTATCTTCTCTATCTTCTTGCCCCTGCCCAATCCCACAAACCCGGCGCGGAAGGTTTCATTACCCTTCCTTTCGAGTCTGGAGACGCTTCGCTCTGAAGACGCTTCGCTCTGAAGGCACTTCGCTCTGGAGTCCCCCTCCCCGACTCTCGACTCTCGACTCTCGACTCTTGACTCTTGAAGCTCGGCCTCGATGGACCAGTACTCCGCGGGAACGAAACTCTCGATCTCCCTCTCTCGGTCGACGACTATCCTTACTGCTACCGACTGCACCCTGCCGGCGGAGAGTCCATACCTCACCTTCCGCCACAGGATGGGACTTATCTTGTAGCCCACCAGCCTATCGAGTATGCGTCGTGCCTGCTGGGCGTTGACCAGTTTCAGATTGATATCTTTAGGATGGCGGAATGCGTGATCTACGGCCTCTTTGGTGATCTCATGAAACACCACGCGCTTCGCCGGCATCTTCTCTATCCTGGCAGCCTGGATCAGGTGCCAGGCAATCGCCTCTCCTTCGCGGTCGGGGTCGGTAGCCAGATATAGAATCGATGCATCCTTGGCGGCTTTTTTTATCTCATTGACCACCTTGGTCTTGCCCTTCGAAACGACATATTTAGGGACGAATCCGTTGCCGGTGTCCACACCGAGCTCCTTTTGGGGGAGGTCACGAACGTGCCCCATGGTTGCCTTCACAAGGTACTCATCCTTCAGGATGCGACCTATGGTTCTTGCTTTTGCAGGTGATTCTACGATGACCAGTTTCTTCGCCATTAGTTCGCTCCGCGGGCAATCACATAGTTCATATTGCCTAACTGATTTACCATACCCTTAAGTTCCATCATCGTCAAGGTGCTGCTCACAGTTGGTATGGGCAATGAAGAATAGCGACATAGCTCATCGATGTGCCGCGGCTCCTGTGACAGGTATTTCAGGAGGAGCGACTCGTTCGCGTTCTCGGGAACTAAGAGCTCCAGTTGCTGCGGGACTATATTCAAGTTTAGTTCTTCAAGTATATCGTTCACCTCTAATACCGCTTTGGCCCCCTCCCGAATCAAGAAATTACTTCCTCGGCTTGCTGCTGAGAGTATGCTCCCCGGCACAGCGAAGACCTCCCGATCCTGTTGCAGAGCCAGATTCGCAGTGATCATGGCACCGCTTTTTTCTGCGGCCTCGACAACCAGCACCCCCAGGCTCATTCCGCTCATGATGCGATTGCGCCGGGGGAAATTCTCCGCCTTAGGCTTGGCGCCCAATGGATAGTCGCTCACCAGTGCGCCGTGCTTCATAATCTCCTGGGCCAGCTCTCGATTCTCTGCGGGATAGACCATATCCAGCCCGCAGGCGAAAACGGCGATAGTCCTGCCTCCCGCCGCCAGCGCCGCCCGATGGGCAATGGAATCGATCCCCCGAGCAAGGCCGCTTACGATGGTGATCTTGTTTCGCGCCAGATCGGTTGTCAATCGCTGGGTAACCTCCCGCCCATACATGGTAGCATGCCGCGTGCCCACCACAGCCAGAGCCCATTCATCGTCCGGTATCAGTGTTCCGCGTACATAGAGCACCGGTGGGACATCGTAGATCTCCTTGAGCCTCTGGGGAAACGAGGGATCATTCTGCGTCAGGACCTTAACGTTGTAGCGATCGAGCCTATCCATGGCGGCATCTAACTCGATCTTGGGGCGACGAGCGACGATGGTATTGGCTGACCTGTGGTCCAACCCGGCCGCTATGAGCTCCGCCATGTTGGCATGCCAGGCTTTTCCCATATCCCCAAAATACTCCAGAAGTCGACCGAATCTAACCCGGCCAATACCAGGAATCATATTGAATCCCACCCAGTACTTTATCTCAGACATTATTGGCCTTCGCAAGGGCTGTCCTTAGCTTCTTGAGGAACTCTGCAAGTTGATCGCTGTCCATCGACGCCATCTCTGGTGTGAGCGCCAAGACCAGAGGGAATGTAGCGTTCCCTGCCTCAATCGTGGGGCACATCAATTGACCATTACCCTGGTTGCGGTGGCCGTTCGACCGGCCCTTTGGGATATTCCTCTTCGTGGAGGCAAATCCCAGGTCTATTTCCGCCAGATGGCAGAGCTGAATGAAGAAGCGGGTTGTCTTGGTTGCCATCTCTGGGCTCAGATCTTCCTGGGTGATGAAGTAATTATAAATGTCTTCTCTGGTGTGGCTGCCCCCATCGAGGTGTTGGAACAGGTTCTTGTAGGCAGTTCGAATGATGTTTTGAAGAGCAGATGTAAAAGTAGCGCCTTTTGTCTTCAGGATGCGGCTCTTCTCCGTGGGTCTGCCATCATCGTCGATGATTCCGAGGAACTTTAGAGCTCCCACTACCTTGTACTCATTTCCGGGGGCGATCTTATTCAACCGCAGGAAGTTGCCGTCAATCTTGGGGGGAGTGGTTTTGCGCATAAGCTGCAGCGCTTGCAACATTCCTCTGGTGGGACCATAGGGCAAGGTCAATCCCTGCCCAGCAGTTCTTGCTGCCCTGACCATTCTCCGCCTCCTTTGGAATAATCCATAAGGTCTAACGGGTAGTATAGCAGTCAACCTGGGGACTGTCAAGGGTGCGCGATTGACAATCCCCGATAAATAGGGTAATGTGTTGCTAAGGCCCACACAGAAGCGAAGCGTCGGAGGGCTGTTGTGGCGACTTTGCGCTGCGAGCCAGCCATTGACCGGCAAGCGGAAGAGAGGAACAGGGGGTGAGAATCGCCCTTGAGCTTGAGTCCCTCAGCGGCAGGCTAAAGCTACCCCTTCAGTACAACAGAGAGGTCCAGGGCATGATATACCGCAACCTTGATGAGCCCCTGGGCGACTGGATCCACGATGAAGGCTTGCCTCTGGGAAAGCGCTCCTTCAAGCTTTTTACCTTCAGCCGGCTCCTGGGCTCCTACCGTATCGCCCCGGATACCATCGAATTCAGCGGACCGGTGAGGGTCCATGTCGGCTCGGTCCATGAGCAGATCTTGCAATCCCTGGTAGAGCACCTTCTGCGAGAACCAGCGGTCCGGCTGGGGAAGGAACTCTGTGAGGTGCACAGCATCGAGCTAGAGCCGTTACCGAAGATGTCCAGACCGGTGCGCGTCCGAACCCTCTCTCCAATCACCGTCTACAGCACACTGAGCACCGCCGAAGGGCGGAAGAAGACCTATTACTACAGCCCCTCTGAGCGAGACTGGGAGACACAGCTTCTCTCCAACCTGAAGCGAAAGTCCAGGGCACTTGGCTGGCGAGAGGCTCAATTGCAGAATCTTGAGGACGGGAAGGTACACATTCGGCCTGTCCGGGTAAGCAACCGCGATCTGAAGATCATGAAATATGGTGATACCGTGATCAAGGCCTGGTCGGGGGTCTACGAGCTGGACCTCCCGGAACCGTTCTTTCTTCTGGCTTACGATGCCGGACTCGGATCGAAGAACAGCCAGGGATTCGGGATGGTGGAGGTGGTCAGGCAGAGAACAGTTGCCAGGGATCAGTGATCAGGGATCGAGATCATTTAGAGTTGGGCAACTTTGTGCTAAAATGAAGGTGGCTCATGGCTCTGAGCCGGGATCAAAGAACAGCCATGGATTCGGGATGGTGAAGGTGATCAAACGGAGTCCCCATGAGGTTCTTAACAATCCTTAAGACAAGGGAAGGAAGACCGCTGAACTTTGAAAAGCTGGAGCCTCTCATTGGTGAGGTGTGTGAGAGATACGGACTCAGCCTCTTCTACCTCTTCGGGTCCTATGCTTCAGGCCAGACCTCAAAGTTGAGCGACCTCGATGTAGCCGTTCTGCGTGAACAAGGTCTGGAGCTGGACAGGCTGCTCGACCTTACAGGCGAACTCCAGGAAATCTTTGAAGAGGAGGCCGTTGACCTGGTAGATCTCAGAAAAGCTCCGCTCACCCTCATCCATCGGGTATTAAAGGAAGGAAAATGCCTTTATGCCAGGGACCTGAGGACAAAGATTGAAAACGAGGTGAGATGGGAATCCCTCTACCTCGATACCGAACCCCTGCGCCGAGAATCCTTCGAAGCCTTGAAGAGGAGGCTGGCGGATGGTACCTTTGGGCATAGATAAGGAGAAGTTTTGCCTTCAATTGGAGAGGCTGGAGGAGAGGTATGCCCGGCTGGTAGAGGCTCGAAGTAAGCTCCAACAAGACCCCAATGATTCTCTTGTCCTGGCAGCCGCCGAAAGGCTCTTACAGACCTTAATAGAGGAGTGCATAAATATAGGGAACCATATTATCGCCGGACTAAACCTTAAGAGGCCAGATACCTATAGAGAGGTTTTCTTCAGGCTTCGGGAGAAGGAAGTGCTCTCAGAAGAGGTCGGAGAGAAACTGATGGGCTTTGCTTCCTTCAGAAACAGGCTTGTCCACCTGTACTGGCGGGTAGAACAGGAAGAAGTATTATCCAAACTGGGAGAGATCGAATTCACCAAGGAGTTTGCCGAGGAAGTTTACAGCTACTTGAAAACTCAGAAGCTCTTGTAATCCGCGTACCCGTTCCGGCTAATTGATTCCCTGCCCGTCGACGCCTGGCCTGTGAGGATAGGCTGGGATCAAAGACCAGTCAGGGGTTCGCGATAGGGGGGGTGGTGCGAAATGCCACGACGACATGAAGATTGGCTGAGACAAGCAAAGCGCAAGCTGAAGTCAGCCCAGCGGAGCGCCTATGGATTACTATGACGAGCCAACCGCGCAGGAGGCAGTGGAACTTGCAGCGAGTATCATCCGATTCGTTGAGCAGCAGATTGCCGGGATATAGGCATGTGGCGACCTTGACCTCCTTTGTCCGGCTAACCGAAGAGATGCTTTGTCCGGTCGCCATAATCCTGTTCGGCTCATTGACCAAAGGAACCTATTATCTGCACAGCGATGCCGATATCTGCATAATCCTGGCGCAGCCGGAGATTTCCTGGGCTGAGGGATACGACCGCGTGGCCGCACTCGATTCCGAGGGTGTGGTCCAGCCGATGGTCTATGGAAGGGTTCCATTCCCGAGCATGATCCGCGGCGCCAATTCCCTGGCGCTGGAGGTCTGTCATGATGGGTGGATGCTGGGGGGAGAGGAGGATTATGTCCAACTCCTGGAAGAAGCCTTCAATCAGGCAGAATGGCGCTACGGGCTGCAAAAGACAGAGAGCGGGTGGCTGATGCGGAAGGGAGATAGCAATCATTTAGAATGAGACAGCAGGGGGTGATGCTCGGATGATAAATATGCTGGAAGTCGAC
>QLUL01000074.1 GCA_018725425.1 Chloroflexota bacterium | reverse complement strand
CGCTTAAGTCTGGCCAGATTTTTGCTGCCGGGCTTGACGTGACCGAACCTGAGCCAATCCCCATGGACGACCCGCTGCTGACGCTGGACAACGTGGTGATTGCGCCCCATATTGCCAGTGCTAGCGTCACTACCAGAACGAGGATGGCATCGATGGCTGCGGCAAACCTAATCGCTGGATTGCGAGGTGAAATGCCCCCGCAGTGCGTAAATCCCGAGGTGGTGAGCCGCAAAGGCTAAAGTTTAAGGAGCGTAATGAGCAGTATCGGATGGATAGGAACAGGTGTTATGGGACGGCCAATGGCCGGTCATTTAATTAACGCAGGTCATCACCTCACCGTTTTCAATCGAACCAAGAGCAAGGCCGAAGAGCTAATTGATGCCGGAGCCCGATGGGCTAGCTCGCCTCAAGAGGCAGCCAGGGATCAGGATTTTGTTTGTACCATCCTGAGCTACCCCCAGGATGTCAGGGAAGTCGTTCTTGGTAGGGAAGGCATCATAGGTACGATCAAAGCAAGATCGATATTCATTGATTTTACCACCAGTAAACCCGGCCTGGCTGGTGAAATTGCAGAGGCTCTACAGGGAAAAGGAGTGTCTTGCCTGGATGCCCCGGTTTCTGGTGGAGATGCAGGAGCCCGCAACGCCACTCTCTCTATTATGGTTGGCGGGGATGAAAAAACTTTCAATGCTGCAAAACCCATCCTGGAAAAGTTGGGGAAGACCATTATCTTGCAGGGTGGCCCGGGCGCCGGGCAGCATACCAAGATGTGTAATCAAATACAAGTTGCCGGAACTATGATTGGAATGGCAGAGGCGCTGATATATGGAGCCAAAGCCGGACTAGACCCCGAAACTATGCTTCGCTCCATCTCTGGAGGAGCTGCCGGGTGCTGGAGCCTTGATAACCTGGCTCCAAGGGTCTTGAGAGGTGATATGGAACCAGGGTTTTTGGTGGATCACTTCGTCAAGGATATGAATGTCGCTCTGGAAGAGGCTCAGAGAATGCAAATTTCACTACCCGGGTTAGCTCTCGTTCATCAGTTATATGTATCCGTCCAGTATCTGGGCGGTGGACGTAAGGGGACCCAGGCTCTATATCTGGCGCTGCAACGTATGGCTGGCATGGATTAGGCCGGCCTGCTGCATGATACGCGGCGATTCAATATCTTCTATGTTTTTCCCCACCGAACCCACCGCCTCTCCTGCTGCCAGACGACTCGCCGCCTCTGTTATCAGAGCGAGGTCGAGCCGCACTAACATTCAGCGTCCGATCCTTTAAAGTCTTTCCGTTGAGAGCAGTAATTGCAGCTTGACCTTCAGACACTGATGGCATTTCAACAAACCCAAATCCCTTTGGCCGCCCACTATACTTGTCCGTTATGATATTTACAGATTCGACTTTTCCAAAAGCGAGGAATTCTCGGCGTAATTCCTCCTCAGTGACATCATAAGATAAGTTGCCAACATATATCTTCATATTAAAACTCCTTTCATTACGTTATGGCTATAACTAATTTGAAAGTGATGCAACATGGAATCTTGAGATTCACCTTCACGTATCGAGACTTGTAACGACACAACACATTAACACACTCTAGGAACATACACGGGCCAATTAATTATCCTCAGCCCAGATATGTCCTGAGGTCAAAGCCGCATTATCTATTCGGTCTGACTGTACGGTAGCAATCGCTACAGTAAACCGGCTTATTCCCGCGAGGTTCAAAGGGTACTTCGGTGTCCTTGCCGCACTGGGCACATTTTGCGGGAAACATCTGTCGGCGGGACCCGTAGCTGCTGCTTCCGTAACGCTCTGGCTTCCTTGCCTGGCGGCACGAGGGACAGCGCTTGGGCTCATTAGTATAGCCTCTGGATTGGAAAAGCTCTTGTTCCTCAGCGCTGAAAGTGAAGGTAGCCCCACAGTCGGAACACCGGATCGACTTGTCCTGAAAACTCATTGAATGACCTCCTCTCTTTTGAATAGTTGGCTAAAGCGTTGGTCATCCAATACTCGGATAAATCTACGGAGTAAATGATAACCTAAACTGAAACCACCAAATCTATTATACATCAACCGAACGTTAGTTGCAAATCGTCGGTATGATCTTCACAGCAAAGAGAATAGTGGCTGTCATTTGACAGTACTATCTCACAAGGAAGCCTTTTGAGGCACTCTTTCAGAAATTCTATTGCCCCTCGGGCGGCATATCTATTGCCAGAGCAGAATTTACTCCACAAAAAGTCCCCCGTTTCGCCAAATAAAGCAAAGCAGGGGATGAAAGCTCTTTCTCCCTGGCTTTCCGGGGTCATAGCCTACTTTGGCTCTTTGAAACTGCCATGAAATAACAAAAAATGCGGAGGCTGAGGGTTCACCCAACCCTTCCTCCCGCTTGACCGCAGAGCGGTCAAGATACTCGTCCCTTGAGTACATATCCATCCTCTCCATAAACCTGACCGCCTTATAGAACAATTGGCCCGGCTAGATTTTCCCCATTTCGGTTGCATTTTAGGTGATTCAATTCTAGTTAACCGCATAAATCATTACCCAACCTTGGCTGTCATTGCGAGCGAAGCGAAGCAATCTATTCCATCCTAGCTTGAGATTGCGGAGCTTGCTTCGGCTACGCCTCACAACCGCTATGCTCCCCGCAATGACACAGTGCAGTGATTTTTACAAAACACTATCGTTATCTTTACAAAGATGACAGAGTGTGCTATATTTGATTTATCCCCTCCCCACCGAGGGGATTACCACAAGACCGGAGGAGGAGCGATGCATGAGAAGGCGCATCAGGAAGTAGCGGACAGACTGAGCAAGGTCGAGGGGCACGTACGAGCCATCGGACGCATGGTGGAAGGAGACCGAGACTGTCCGGAGGTTCTCTTGCAGATCTCGGCCGTCCGCGCCGCCCTGGACCAAATAGGAAGGATTATCCTCGAGGATCACCTGGACACCTGTATCGTGGCGGCCATCGAAGAGGGCTCGGGAGAGAAGGCGATTGCCAAACTGAAGGAATCTCTGGCGCGGTTTCTCCATTGAAGAGATGCTGAATTACATGATTATATAACTTGACATTGTCAGATTAGGTGGTAGCCAATGGATTTCTTTCTGTCATTGCGAGCGAAGCGAAGCAATCTCCAATGAAGGGATTGCTTCGTCGCTTGAGCTCCTCGCAATGACATGGAAATGTGACAATGTCAAGATAAGTGAGGAGCAGATGAAAGAACCAACGGGCCGAAGTTGTGAAAGTTGCCATCCCGGCCATGATAGATCGAAAGGAAAGGGCCTGAGCCTCAAATACAGGGGATTTCTCCTGCCCGGTGTGGTGGGATTGCTCATAGTCCTGGGGGAAACAGGTCTGGTGCGCGAAGTCTTCGGCCTCGATCTTGTCTTGCTGGCGGCCCTGGTAGGGGGAGTCCCAATCGTTTTTGGGGCGGTAAAAGGGCTGTTGCGCAAGGACATGAACGTCGGCGTGCTGATCAGCATCGCCCTGATTGCCTCGCTCTTCATCGAAGAATATATTGCTGGAGCGATCGTAGTCTTCATCATGCATGTGGGTGAGCTGCTGGAAAATATCACTGTGGCTAAGACAGGCAACGCGATCCGTGCATTGCTGGATCTGAAACCGAAGACGGCGAGGGTGCGCCGCGCTGATGGAGAGATGGTGCTGCCGATCGAGGAGGTTCAACTCGGGGATAGGGTGCTGGTCAAACCGTGCGAGCGCATTCCGGTAGACGGGGTGGTGGCCTTCGGGCAGGGTGCGGTCAATCAAGCCCCTCTTACCGGAGAATCCATTCCGGTAGAGGTGGGTGTGGGAGATGAAGTATTTGAGGGGACGCTCAACGAATTGGGTGTCTTAGAGATCGAGACGACCAAGATCGGGCAAGAGACCACGCTGGCGCACATAATTAAGCTGGTAGAGGAGGCGCAGGCGGACAAAGCCCCGACGCAGCGGGTCGCCGATCGGTTCGCTAAATACTTTACCCCGCTGATTCTGGGCATTGCACTTATCACTTATTTCGCTACTGGTGACGTAATCAAGGCAATCACGGTATTGATTGTGGCCTGTCCTTGTGCCCTGGTGCTGGCGACCCCGACTGCAGTGATCGCCGCCATCGGCAACGCTGCCCGACGCGGCATCCTGATCAAAGGAGGGAGGAGCCTCGAGGCGGCTGGTCGGGTGAATGCGGTGGTGGTTGATAAGACCGGGACCCTCACCTATGGCAACCCGCAGGTGACCGAGATCAGGAGTTTTAGCAAGAAGACTCAACGAGATGTTCTTATCCGGGCAGCCATTGCCGAGAAATTCTCCGAGCATCCGCTGGCCAAGGCAATCATTAACAAAGCCCAGGAGCTTGGGCTTAAGGTTCCCGACCCGAGCGACTTTCAGGTCATCTTGGGCCGCGGGGTGGTGGCCTATGCAAGCGAGCAAACGGTGATCCTGGGTAACAGAAAACTCTTAGCTGACCAGCAGATCGCCTTGCCGCAACAGGCAGAGGAGTATCTGCTCGCCAAGGAGGCGAATGGGGAGACCTGTTTGCTGCTTGCTGAGAATGACCGCTTTCTGGGGGTGATCAGCGTTGCCGACGTGTTGCGGGAAGGGACGCACCAGGCGATCACCGCCTTAAAAGAGTCCGGCGTGAAGAGAATGGTGATGCTCACCGGCGATAACCCCCGCACTGCTGAGGCTATCGCCTCGCTGGCAGGGATCAGTGACTTTGCCGCCGACCAGTTACCAGAAGACAAGGTAAACACGGTGAAGCGGCTGAAGCAGCAGTATAAAGTCGCGGTCATTGGAGATGGGATCAACGATGCTCCGGCTTTGGCCACCGCCGATGTCGGCATTGCCATGGGGGTGATCGGGAGCGATGCCGCCATCGAGGCGGCTGACATTGCCCTGTTGGGCGACGATCTGGCACAGGCTGCTCAGGCAATTCTTCTGGGTCGTAGAGCCCTGCGGACTATCAAAATGAATATTTACCTATTCTCGTTGGGGCTTAACGCTGTGGGGATGTACCTGGCGATCGCCGGGATGGTGGGGCCGGTAATGGCAGCGGTGTTACACAACATTGCCTCGGTTGGAGTGGTGTTAAATTCTTCCAGGTTGATTCGATACAAGAGTTCACGCAGCCAACGGCAATCGTAACCACTCAGGCCTGCCCCCCGGCCGCAGGCCCAGGGGTTCAAATTAGCGTGTAGGGACTAGGGAAGTAGGAAGGCTACACGCTACCTACTACCCCCTACACCCTACCCGTTTCTCTGTGGACTCTGCCTGCCACCTGCCCGTCCGATGCCAGGCAGGCAGGTGGCTATCAACCACTGGCTGAGTAAAGGCGAGGATGTGTTTTGGGGTTAGCAGTACTATATGCTATATTATAGTATGAAGACCGAGATCCCGGCGGATCTCAATCTGAAACGGAGGCATCAGACATGGGTATAGAGGAAGAGATATTGAACTCCAGCAAGACCGTCGCCGTGGTGGGGCTTTCGCCCAGGAGGGAGCGGCCAAGCTTTGCCGTAGCAAGCTACTTGAAAGAGCAGGGCTTCAGGATAATACCGGTAAATCCCACTGCCGCAGAGATCCTGGGCGAAAGGAGTTACCCCGACCTTTCTTCCATTCCCGTAAGGGTAGACGTGGTAGATATCTTCCGCCGCTCTGAGGAGGTGCTTCCTATCGTGGAGGAGGCGATCAAAATAGGGGCGAAGTCGGTCTGGATGCAAGAGGGAGTGGTAAATGAGGAAGCGGCCGACCGCGCCCGGGATGCCGGACTACTGGTAATCATGGACAAATGCATGCTTAAGGAGCACAAAAGGATCAAGCAGAGGGATTAAGAATCATGCCAAAGGTGGTGGTGGTGGCCATGAGCGGGGGGGTGGACTCCTCTGTCGCCGCCGCCCTGCTAAAGGAACAGGGCTATCAGGTTATCGGGGTAACCATGCAAGTCTGGCCCTCCGGGGGGT
>QLUL01000073.1 GCA_018725425.1 Chloroflexota bacterium | reverse complement strand
CCCCGTCCTTCTCCAGCGAGAATCTGTCCGGGATGTCATCTACCTTCGGATTCAATTTGAAAAAGGGGGCGGACGTTCCCGGCCTGGCTCCGGTGCGCTCTTCGATCAGGTCGTTCATTTCAACGATAGGGGTGATCCTTTGTACTTCTTCGAAAGGGATTCCCAGAGCCGCCCCGAAGTTAGCATCCGGGTTAGCATCTATCGCCAGCACCTTGTATCCTTTGGAAGCATAGATCCTCGCCAGCAGGCTGGAGAGAGTGGTCTTGCCTACCCCTCCTTTACCACTAATAGCTAATTTTAGCATCCAAAACCTCCTGTTTAGTACCTAAAATCTAAAATTATGTGCGAAAATGGCAGGATATTTTTTGGGTCGTGCGTAGCTCGAAGCTAAATATTTTTGCTCCAACTTTTGATTTTTTGGTTCCAGCTCGTCTGGGTTAGGATGACCATACCGTAGCCGCAGGCTTTATGCCTACAACGGATATGTCGCCCCCGCAAACGCACCCGTAAAGGGTGCGGCTACAACGGGCTCCGCATGACTTATCCATCGGTCTCTGGTATCATTGGTTATGGTGATTGACCCATGATTCCACCTGAACCGGAAGTGATGTTGCGGCGTCTCACTGTCGAGGACGCTCTAATAAAGCTGGATCAGTATCTTAACGATGCCTTTACTGCCGGTCTCTACTCTGTCCGGATAGTTCACGGTAAGGGTACCGGAACCCTGCGACTTGTAGTGTGCCGTGAACTGGCGCGGCACCCGTTGGTTGAGTCATTCCGTCCCGCCGACCCGTGGGAGGGTGGTCTCGGAGTCACCATTGCTCAACTGGTGCAGAAATAACTCAAATGGCAGCGATGGCCTCGATTTCCACCTTCATGTCAAAGGGAAGTCTGCTCGCCTCAATGCAGGTTCGCGCCGGCCGATCCTTGATGAAATACCGCTTATAGATCTCGTTGAGCTTCGCATAATCCTCCATTCGGCTCAGGAACACGGTGACCTTCAGCACCTTGTCCATCGAGGAGCCCGCCTCTTCCAGGATGTTCTTCAGGCTCTGCAACGTAAGCTCCAGTTCTTCCTCAAAGCTTCCCGAAACGATGGCCTTCGTTTTCGGGTCCATCGGGCCCTGCCCGGATACAAAAAGCAATGAGCCGTAGATGATGGCCGGCGAGTACGGCGCATCCGTGGCCGGGGCGTTCCTTCTTAAGACTACCTTTTTCTCCATTTTCCCTCCTCTATCTGGAGTCTGGAGTCTGGAGTCTGGAGTCCCCGTCCCCTCCTCTCGACTCTCGACTCTTGACTTCTGATCGCTTACCATATTCGAGTAAGCACTATTACAATCATCACCAGGCCAGCGATGAATTTCAACACCACTCCGCCCACTGCGCCGATGACGGCTCCGAACCCGGCTCTTATAGATTTAGAGCCACCGGCACCGGCAAGTAGCTCTCCGGCAACTGCGCCAATGATCGGGCCTATCAGTATCCCGATCGGGCCCAGGGTAAGGATACCGGCTAATCCACCGATAATTGCGCCATATACGCCAGCTTTAGAGGCGCCATATTTTTTGGCCCCGATCGCACCGGCGACATATTCCAGCAGCTCTGCTGCCACACAGATCAGCACCAGGATGGCTATCAGCCAGCCGTCAATTACCGCAAAATCGGTGGCAATCCCATACACTATCGCCCCGATTAATATCAACGGCGTGCCGGGAATCAAGGGCACGAGTGTGCCCACAAGCCCAACAAACATCAGCAGATAGGCGAGTATAACCAAGAGCTCCATTTGTTCCTACTCAGGTTGTCAGGTTCACGGTTCGACGTTCAAGGTTGGTCGCCTTATCTTCAAACCGTTCAATCTTCATCGCTCTCTAACCTTGAACCATGAATCCTGGAACTTTGAACCTGTGGAGTTTATGTCCATTTTTCCTCTTGGGGATTTAGACCAGGCTTCTCGGCCGATACTGCAGCGCCTCGGCGAGGTGAGCGGCGCCGATAGTGCCGGCACCGTCGAGATCGGCGATGGTACGACCCAGTTTGAGGATGCGGTGAAACGAGCGGGCAGAGAGCGAAAGCTGCCTGACCGCTGACTGCAGGAGGCTTTGCGCCCCCGGCTCCGTCTGACAGAAGGCACGGATTTCAATGGGCGTCATGTCGGCATTGCAGGTGAGCTTGCTGCCATCAAATCGCTCTCGCTGAAGAAGACGCGCCGCCTCAACCCTCGCCCGGATCGCCGCTGAGCTCTCGTTCAATCTCTCATCGGCCAGCTTCTCGTATTCGATGCGCGGCACCTCGACAAAAATATCAATACGGTCAAGAAGCGGACCGCTGATTCGTTTCTGGTAACGGGAAACGAGGGCAGATGGGCAGGTGCATTGTCGCACAGGATCGCCATAATATCCACACGGGCAGGGGTTCATCGCCCCGACCAGCATGAAGCTGGACGGATAGGTCATACTGCCCTGAGCACGGGTAATGGTTACCACGCGGTCTTCCAGAGGTTGACGCAGAACCTCTAGAACGGCGTGGCCGAATTCCGGTAACTCGTCCAGAAACAGCACCCCGCGGTGGCTCAAGCTTATCTCGCCAGGTCTGGGCCAGTGGCCCCCACCCACAAGTCCAATATGTGAGACCGTATAGTGGGGTGACCTAAACGGTCTCTGGGAAATCAGTGGCGTATCCCGGGGGAGAAGCCCGCTGACGCTGTATATCTTGGTCGTTTCCAGGGACTCATCGGGGGTCATCTCGGGGAGAATGGAGGGGAGCGATCGGGCCAGAAGCGTCTTGCCCCCTCCCGGAGGTCCGCTCATGATCAGATTGTGCCCACCGGCCGCGGCTACCTCCATGGCTCGCTTGGCGTGTTCCTGCCCCTTTATGTGAGCCATATCTATCCCCGTCTCCCTCCTTTCAGCCGCCTTCAGAGGGTCATCTTCCATAACATAGTCGGCAATGGAGGCACCACCCCGCAGATAAGCAACCAACTGTGTTAGTGATTCCACGGGGATGACCCTTATGCCCTGGATCAGAGCGGCCTCTCTGGCATCGGCAGCAGGGACAAACACCGGGGACAACCCCTTTTCACTTGCCATGGATGCCATGGAAAGGACGCCGTGGGTATGGCGCAGACTGCCATCCAGCGAGAGCTCGCCGAGAAACAGGGCTCCTGAAAGGTCAACGGCGACTTGCTCGGAACTGAGGAGGACGCCTACGGCGATGGGCAGGTCGTAGGCCGGGCCAGCCTTCTTGAGGTCGGCAGGGGCCAGGTTGACGGTGATCCGTTTTCCAGGGAAGGTGCAACCCGCGTTCCGGATGGCAGAGCGCACCCTTTCGCGGGACTCCTGTACGGCGGTATCGGGAAGCCCCACAATCGTCATCGAGGGTAACCCGCCCGAAATATCCACCTCTACCTCAACCAATCGCCCCTCAAGGCCAAACACTGCTGCAGAATTTACCTTAGCTAGCATCCTCAATAGATGATACTACTGGCTTTGGGCATTGTCAATGAGTATGAGGAAAGTGGCCTGTTGTCAGATGGCCATTGGCTACTCAGCCTGACGGCTGAGTGCTGAATCCTGCCAGATGTGATAGAATAAGCCAGGGGGCGGAAGTTGACCAAGCGCATCATTGCCATCGTAGGCCGACCCAATGTGGGGAAATCGACCCTATTCAATCGTCTTGTCGGTGAGCGGCGGGCGATCACCGAGGATATCCCGGGGACCACTCGCGACCGGGCCTATGCCACTATCACCTGGCTGGATCAGCATTTTACCATCGTTGATACCGGTGGGCTGGAACTCAGCCCCAACTCACCCATCAGCCAGAAAGTCAAGGAGCAGGTTGAAATCGCCATCGAGGAAGCCGACGCCATCATCATGCTGGTAGATGTGAAGGATGGTGTGACTATACCCGATAAGGAGATAGCCGAGACGCTCCGGCGATCGAATAAACCGGTGGTTCTGGCGGTTAACAAATGCGATAACGATGAGCGCACCCGGCAAGCATTTGAGTTTCACGAGATGCCTTTAGACCAGCCGATCACCATCAGCGCCTACCACGGCACAGGCATCGAGACACTCATGGAGAGGGTAACTGCGTCAATAGTCAAGAGTCAAGGGGAGGGGGACTCCAGACTCCAGACCCCAGACTCCAGACTCCTCGATCAGTCTGAGCCCGACATCATGAGCATAGCGATCCTTGGCCATCCCAATGTAGGGAAGTCAATGCTCCTGAATGCGCTGGTGGGACAGGAGCGGTCCATCGTCAGTGAGCTGCCGGGCACCACTCGCGACTCCATCGATACCATAGTGGAGCGGGACGGATGGCGCGCACTGCTGATTGATACGGCGGGGATCCGGCGGCGGGGACGGATAGACCGCGGCGTAGAGACATACAGTGTGATGCGGGCGCTGAGGTCTATTGATCGGGCGGATATCTGCCTCCTGGTACTGGATGCCTCTGATATGCTGACCGCCCAGGATGCGCACATTGCCGGCTATATAAGAGATGCCTATAAGGGAATCTTGCTGGTGGTCAATAAGTGGGATCTGGCCGATGAACTGGGATTGACGAAGAAAGACCGCATTCTCGAAGTAGAGAGGAACCTCAAGTTCCTGCATTACGCCCCGATGCTTTTTGTGTCCGCTAAGTCGGGGTTCGGAGTGAGCCAGATCCTGCCGGCGGCTGATGAAATCCATCAGGCAAGGACTAAACGCCTCGACCCTTGCGAGCTGAGAGACATGGTAAAGCGTGCCATAGAGCGACACCCTCCAATGACGAAAAGACACTTTTCTTTGCGCAATGTAATCCAACCGGAGGTTGTGCCTCCTACCTTTGTGTTTGCCGTCAACAACCCCGCCCTGGTTCACTTCTCTTACAGGCGATATCTGGAGAACAGCCTGCGGGATGCCTTTGGATTTACCGGCACGCCGCTGCGCCTCATCTTCAAGAAGAGGCTGAGTGAGTGAATGGTGAATGGTGATTGGTAACTGGTAATTAGGGGTACGGGGTATCACTAATCACCAATCACTAATCACCAAGATATATAATGATTCTACAGTTGATGGTTATTATTCCACTGAGCTACCTCTTAGGTGCCATCCCCTTCGGTCTGATCATCGGCCAATTAGCCCGTGGCATAGATGTGCGGCAGTACGGCAGTGGGAAAACCGGGTTCGCCAACGTGCTGCGCACCGCAGGAGTCAGAGCTGGCGCGGCCACATTCTTTGCCGATGTCGGGAAGGGAATACTCGCCGTCTTGCTTGGTGGAATCATCGTCGGCGGAAGCACGGCGACCGTTGGGCCTCTCATCTTTGATTACCAGGGCGCCCAGGTTATAGCGGCAATGGCAGCCGTGGCTGGACACAACTGGTCGGTTTACATCAGATTCGAGGGCGGGCGGGGGGTGGATACATCTCTGGGCGGACTCATTGCCATGTCTCCCTTTATTGGGCTGGCCTGCCTGGCGATAGGCATGATCGTCATATTGGTTTGGCGATACGTCTCGCTGGGATCGATGCTTGGAGCAGGCAGCAGTATCCTGATTCTGATCCCCCTAGTAGCCCTGGGGCATGAGCCGGTAGAATATTTAATCTTTGGGACGATGGCCACTGGTCTGGTTGTCTATCAGCACCGGGATAATATCGGAAGGCTCCGCGCCGGCACCGAGCGCCGACTGGAGCTAAGGAGAGGGCGAAGATGATGAGGATTGCCGTCATCGGTACTACAGCCTGGGGCACGACAGTGGCAGTGATGCTCGCCGCCAGGGGGATGGAGGTGGTCCTCTGGGCTCGGACCGAGGAGGAAGCAGCCAGGCTGAATAGCGATCGGGAGAATGCCGCTCATCTCCCTGCCGTGTCCTTTCCGGAAAGCCTGAGTTCTACCTCGTCTCCAGCAGAAGCTCTGGATGGAATCGAGCTTGCCATCCTCGCCGTGCCCTCGCAGACCATGCGGGACAATCTCAATATCATCAAGGACCACCTCCGGGAGCCTACAT
>QLUL01000072.1 GCA_018725425.1 Chloroflexota bacterium | reverse complement strand
ATCTCCACCAGTGGGATCAGGACAAAGGCCCGCTCTCCAATACGAGGGTGAGGGATAACCAGGGCCTGAGTCTCCATGACCCGGTCATCATAGAGGGGTATATCGATGTCGATGGGGCGAGGGGCGTTCGGAAAGCTGGCAAGCCGGCCAAGCTGCCCCTCGATGTCCTTGACATAACGGAGCAATTCAAAGGGGCCAAGCTGAGTCGTCCCGCAACAGACCATATTGAGAAACCAGGGTTGTTCCAGGTAACCCAGAGGCTCCGTTTCATAGATGGAGGAGACCTGCTTGATCATCATCTTCTCTGCCAGGGATTCAAGTCCCCTTGCCAGATTCCTTTCTCTATCTCCCAGGTTCGATCCGAGGCCGAGGTAAACGGTGTTCATTGCCCTATTGTAGCATATACGATCCGGGCAATGCTTGATTAACTCCAGAGCCTCGGTTAGAATAACGTGGATCCGTGAACATAGATTCACCCACCTTCACCCTGTAGGTGAAGCAATTAAGTTTAACTTCACGGATTCAGGAATAAGACAGAGGCTGGGATATGTTTGAGTCGCTATCAGATAAGCTATCGGCGAAGGAGGAAAATGTCGTAATGCATGACCTGACCCCGAACCCTCATGAGGAATTGAGAGGTCCTTTGAGTAGCTGAAGGTGGCTTCAGCTTTCCCTGTTAAGACGCTGTTTATGTTAGCAATTTCTCCGGATTTACCTTAGCAGTAAGATATATCAGCTTTGCACCTACGACAAATAGTACAAGACTAAAGGTTACAATAATATCCCTTCCCGGTTCTACTCCTGCAAACCATGACAAGAAGAACACTAATAAGAATAGGCCCACTGTTAAGAATCCACCGAGTACATTTGCCGATCTTACACTGCGGGCTCGCGCAGAAACAAACAGTCCTGCTGATACCGTGTAAAAACTTACTGCGGGCACAAGTACAAGCAGGTAAGTGCCCAAATCCGGAGGTTGAAACGCTTCCACAATAGCACTGCTCAGCAAAAAGTAGATGGAAACGATGATATAGGCACATGCCAGGGAAATGGCGAAATAGAAAAGAAACTTGCCGAAGAGGATGTTCCTCCATGAGAGTGGAAGCGAAAGGAGGCGTTCCAGGGTGCGACTCTCAGTCTCCTGAACAATAGAAGGTATAACCAGCAGTGAAGCCATTACAGAGACGAAGAATGGCAAGAGCAACGGGCCGAAAGTCTCCAGGGAATGCTTTACTATCGTTACCTTTTCTGCCTCAGTCAGGACAACGTCTCCAATTTCCATTGGCAATACACCAACGAGCTGCAGATACATCACTGTTGGGAAGAATAGCCCATATACTATGCTTTGAAGGGCCAGTCGCGCTATTGCCCCTTTATCGCTTTTCAGCTCCAGGAATTCCTTATATAAGACAGACCACAACATTTTCAGGATTCCTCCCTTTTTATAATCTCCAGAAGCATTTCCTCCAATCCCAGAGGTTCAAATGCCCGAATGGGGCAATCCCTTGCGATGAAGTATTTTAACACCTGATTTGGGCTTTGCCCCTCGCCTAAGGTAAACGTCACGGTGTCTGCAGCAACAGAGTACTCCTTCGTGCAATTGGTTAGACCTTCCAGGTTGGATGGTATTTTCGCGAGGACTATTTTGAAAACCTTGCCAAGGACTTTGGTTCTTATTTCATCCTCGGTGCCGTAGTAAGCGACTCTGCCTTTTACAATTAGAGCTATCCGGGTGCAAAGCTTCTCCACGTCGGCCAGATCGTGCGAACTCACCACAATCGTCTTGCCCGCGTCATTAGCCAACTGCTCAATCTTGTTGCGAATAAACTGTCTCGACTCGATATCAAGCCCGGCAAACGGTTCATCAAGAAGAAGTATCCGCGGCTTGTGCAGAAGCGCACATATCAAACTTAGCCTCTGCTTCTGACCCTTAGACAACGTCCTGACTTGGCGGTTCCAGAGAGGCTCCAGTCCATACTCGTCGAGAGCCCTTAAAGCTGTCATCTTGTCGAATTGAAGAGACCAAACCCTGGCATACATTTTCAACGTGTCAAAGAGGGTGAAGCTTTCGTAGAGTAAGGGTATGTCCGGGAGATAACCTAATAGCTTCTTAGCGTTGAAAGGGTCAGTTTGAACGTCGATGTCATCCACAATTACAATTCCAGAATCCGGCTTGAGCAAAGCCGACAATATTTTAAGAGTCGTAGTCTTTCCCGCGCCGTTAGGCCCAACAAGGCCTAAAATTTCCCCTTCTTTAACCCGGAGGTTTAAACCCGAAAGAGCCGTAACTTTGCCATAATTCTTGAACACTCTCTCCAGAATAAGCATGTCGTTGCTCAAATTGCCTCCTTACCTCTTGCTCGCCTGCCATATGTCGCACAGTCCCATACAGTACCTTTGGATTTCACAAGCATTGCAACCGTCGAGCATACGAAAATTTGCTGTTCTTATAAAATCGTCCTTATACCTCTTCCATGAATCCGTAGAAATATCCCAGTTTGACAACGAGGGTTGTCTGTTGTGCAAACAGGGTACACCATTCCCGGACGAATCAATAGTGAGGCAGATATCCCGGGCCGGACAGATACCTGGATTGCTTGCAGAATAACTGCTCTTCAGTAGCGAACTCAAGCAAAAAGGCAAGGGCGGCTTAACAAGAGGAGTCCCGGGAAAGCCTAAGCTTTCTAAAGCTAACAGAAGCTCCGCAAAATCCTCGATAGAACCCTCACCGCGATTCACTAAAGCTAGATTTATCGGGAATAACTCTGATATCCGCACAATTTCTCTTGTACATGTGACTAACTTCTCCGTCTGGCTGGCTGTGCGAGGCAAGTCAGAACATAACTGCAAGTACGAAAGTTCTCCCATTAAGCTCTTTGCCAGTCTACCTATGCCCTCAGAGACAATCGGCAATAACTCCAAGTCAACATATAGCACGACGTAGTCTATATTCAGATCCAGCAGTTTTGAACTGAACTCAACAACGCCTTCCTTCAACATTAACACACTTTGTCTTGAAGATACAGCACTATTAATTGAGAGGAGAGCTTCTGTCTCATTGATTTTTCCACTTATGGCCCCGATACTATCACTATTGTCCTTTAGTATCAAAAGGATATCAGGCATTATTAGCGCGAACGTTAATATCTCGCGACGAGAGAACCTCTCAATTATCTCGACGAAATGTTTAGGGCATGCAAACTCGGGCTTTCTGCCTCCTGATCTCAGTGGAACATCACAGATACCTATACTCGGAGCCAGTTCAAGGTTAAGCCTGATGGGCCCTTTAAGCTTAGCTAGGTGGCTGATCTGTTTAACATATTTGCCACCATGCTCTGTAGACACGTTATCACCCATTCCGTCTTTCCCTGCGTCTTTCCAGATGCAATTGCGCTTTGGGCATCAATATCGCTATTCCAGTTTTAGTCAGGTTGCTGATTGCTTGCTCAATGGCGGTCTCAAGGTCATCGCCACAATAATCTTCAGCGCACTCCACCTCTTCCCTTACGCCTCGCTTTATTTCCCCCACAGAATTGAAACCATTACACATCTTAAGCACTAATATCGCAAGCTTGTCGACGATAAAAACCATGTCGTACACAACAAGAATATACCCAAAACTTTCATCGCGAGCCGCACAACGCCCAGCAAGTGGGCTAAGTAGCTGTTCGGTACTTGCCGGCCACGGCTGAAATTCCTCCACCATCTCCGCATGAGCAAGGTAGCTAACTTTGCCCGTGACCTTACTCTTCTTCAGGAGTTTCAAGGTTGTGACAAACTCCTGTTTGAAACCTATCATCATATTGCGGCCACCTCGCAAAGCGCTTCCCGATGAAGACGGCGCAGTTCTTCGGAAGACAGATGTTTTGTCCGCAGTACACGCTGCCCTCCAGTCCATCTTGAGAAATCCGGATCGATTATTGAAACACCAAGTTCATCGCGCCTATCAAAAATCTCTGTGCCCGGATAAACGTCTAGAACCGCAAATACCACCAGTGCACCCTGCCTCTTTAGCTTTTTCGCGTAATTTATTGTGTCACGAACCGTTTCCCTGTCGTCGAAAGGATGCCCTATTATGAAACTACACAAAGGTCGGATTCCATATTGCAAGCATAACTGTACAGCGTTATCTACCTGTTGCAACGTAATACCTTTCTTTATTTTTGTAAGTACCTCTGGATTGCCACTCTCCACTCCGAACTGAATCCCTATGCATCCTGCGTCGGCCATTGCTCTAATCAAGTCTTTATCGACGGTTGGAGCCCTTGCTTCGAGGGCAAAACCTATTTTGAGATTGCGTTGTCTCATTAACGTAAGTATTCTCATTGTTCTATCCTTATCAACTGTAAATACATTGTCCACAAAATACAGATTTCTGAAACCATACTTGTTGATCACGAATTCTACTTCGTCAACTACATTCTCAGGGCTTCTTGAAGCCACACAACCCCATCCACCTGCGGCACAAAATATGCATCTGGCTGGACAGCCTCTAGTCGAAGTAATAGAGGCGGGACTTCTGTACTTTTCTATGTGATTGACGAGATCCCTGTCGGGAAATGGTAATCTATCGAGATCGAATAACCTAACAATCTTGGGTGGGTTGTGGATTATATTTCCGTCCTTATCCCTATAAGATATCCCATCAACGGCGGTGAGACACGAGTCTTTTCCGCCGTTTAGAAGCAATTCAGCTAATTTGGGCATAACTTCCTCTCCTTCGCCTTTAACAACAATATCAGCGGCAAATGTTCTTAAACATTCTTCTGGAAGAGCAGTTGCATGATACCCTCCCATCAATATTTTGGTCCTGTTACCCAGGGACTTCCTTACTTGTTTGGAGATCTCTACGGCACCCGGGTATGTAGGAGTCATTGTTGAAATACCCACAATCCTCGGTCCCCAACTAATTACTTGCTCGATGGTTCTTTCCCTCTCCGCAACATCCGGAACAATATTGAAGTCAATCAGTTCAACACTATAGCCCAAGTCTCTTAACACCGTAGCAAGATAACACAACCCTATTGGCGGCATTTCAAGCGAAGCCATTACGAGAGTATCGTACATTTGGGTGTCCAGCATAGGGTCACGCGGCTGTATTAATGCTATATCCTTCATGTCCATCCTCATTGGTTCTTGAATAGCATCCGAATGCCAGAAAACAACCGATCCCGGTGGCCTCTCTCCTGCGCCCCCCCGCTTTCCGCCGACCCCTCGACCTGGCGCCGACTGACAGATCTCTCAAAAACGATGGCTCTCCGTTGGCAACCCTTTTCCTTTCGTTATTCCAAAGGACAGCCCACTTCTCTCTACTCCTCTGAGCGGACCTGCTACTCCATGTTTTATTCTGCGCCCCGGGCGTTCACAAGCATAACCTCGTAAGGCACTCTTTACCAATCGAACGCCCGGGGGCCACCCGCGGCCTTCTTGCCTTATCCTGGGGTCGGGCTGCTATAGTTGGATAGTCCGTTCCAATTGAACACTAGCTATATGGGAACTACAACTATCACCACCACAGCACCTGCCGCGGCCCAGAAACCAGCCGGTCCGACAAAGCCCATGACGACTCCTGCTTCACCGATTAGGCCGCTCACGGTTACTAAGGCTTCCACCATTTCCGATCACCTCCCCTCGGTTTAGTCTTGAAAAGCCAGAATTTCGGCTTGAGTTTCCGGCCTTTTCAGCCTCTTTTTATTAAACACTCTGCTAACCACCATGCCCTGGAGAAATATCAACCGGGTATTACACTATCGATTTTCGTTTAATTCTGGTACTGAGTCAATCCCCCAATGGGGGATTTTTAGAGAAATTCAAGGGTGATTTTTTCTCACCCTTAGCTTTGAGGGGAGGGTTATTTTAAGGGTGATTGTTTCTCCCCCTTATCTTTGAGGGGAGTGTTATGTGGTTCGAGGAGAGCTAGTGGGCTAATCGCGCTGCCGGAGATAACTGGCAGCCTCTGCCCGTGACTTAATGCCGAGTTTACGAAAGATGCCCTTAATATGAGATTTTACCGTC
>QLUL01000071.1 GCA_018725425.1 Chloroflexota bacterium | reverse complement strand
GAAGTTATCGGGTCGGTAGCCATAAAGAAAGCGCCGAGAAGAAGGCTTCCTGAAAAAAGATGAAAGAGAGGATTTTGCCCTGCCACAATGGCTAGCACCACCACGGCGGCTATAGAGCCAACGGGTATGCGCCAGTTGGCGAATTTCTGCTGCGCAAGCCAGATAAAACCGATGGATAAAGCCAGAACTGACGTCTCGCCAATGGAGCCCGGCACGTGACCGGTAAATAAATCAACTAAAGAAGCTACAGCTCCTCCCGCCCGATGTATTTGCAGAGGCGAAGCCGAAGTCATCAAGTCTACCGGAGTCAACCATGGTCGCATGGTGCCAGGGAAAGCCAAAATAATAAAGAGTCGCCCGAACAATGCCGGATTAAAGAGATTCTTGCCAAAGCCCCCAAAGAGCTGCTTTCCTACGATGATGGCGAAGGATGCGCCGATCGCCGCGATATATAGTGGCAAGGAAGGAGACAAACTAAGACCAAAAAGCAGCCCTGTCACTACCGCACTCAGATCCTTGATCTTTACCGGCTTCTTTAGGGCAAACTACCACAGCGCTTCGCTCGCTACCGCCGCTGCAACGCTAACAATGAGCAACCATAATGCTGGTAGCCTAAAAAACCACAGCGCTGCTATAGTGACTGGCAGTAAGGCTAACAGCACCGCCCGCATCATCTTCATGTTATATGCCTCGCAATCAATTCTCGCCTAGCAGTTGTTTGACAGTTGGTATGCCAGCTTGGGAAACCTGAAGAGGATTCGAGATTACGGCTGGCATTGGCTAACGAAGCTGAAGAGTAACTGTTTGGTGAATCCTGATGGGGAAGGGAATATTCCTATAAATCCCCTGCAATCACTGCTTAAGAACTGTCTCATGCACCCTGTCATATTTAGGTTGTTCTGTTATCTCCGGCACTATCTCCACATATTTGATAATATTGCTCTTATCGATAACAAAAATAGAGCGTGTAAGAAGTCTCAATTCCTTAATTAACACCCCGTAGGCATTGCCGAAAGATGCATCCCTGTGGTCTGAATATGCCCTTACTTTATCTATTCCAGTAGTGGTGCAAAACCTCGAAATTGCGAATGGTAAATCCATGCTGATATTTATGACAACCACATCTTCAGGCAATTTCGCTGCATCCTCATTAAATCTATTTGCCTGCATGTCACAGACAGGGGTGTCAAGGGATGGAGTAACACTTATAATTTTTACCTTGCCTTCAAAGTCATTCAGTCTGACTTCCTTTAAATCACCGTTCAGAACGGTAAAATCAGGCGCCTTATCACCGGCCTTTAATTCCGGACCAACGAGAGTAAGGGGATTTCCCTTGAATTTAACTATGTTTGTTCTTTCCATCTTATATTCCCGTTATTTCCTTAACCTCTTCCCCACCGTGTTCCAGTTCCTTTTCCTGTTCCTTGTCCTCGTGCAGCAGCAGTGTCTGGAATTCTCCGACATGCGTTTTCTCTTCCTTTGCTACATCCAACAGTATCTTCCGGATGTTTTTATCCGTTGTCAGGGCGGCCATCTGCTCATAGAGGTTAATGGTATCAAGCTCTGCAATTATGGCAGCCCTCAGTATCTCTTTGTTGATGTCCTCTGAGACCCGTATTCTGGGTATGTAGCTATGCTTGATACGGCACTTATCGGGCCGACAAGATAAAATCTATTCCGTCACCTGCTGATGACAATGCCTATAAAGTTCCGCATTTATCTGCTTATTTAAACCTCTAAGCATTTTCCCTGAATCACATATCTCCTCCTGTCGTGTTTTTCAAACCGCTTGACGTTGTTACAAGCCGCAAAAGACACGGAACGATTTTTAGATACCCAAAAGAAGAGAAAGTTCCGCTACATGCTCCTCCTCGTCCATTATCACGTGCCGGATATCATGCTCAAGCGTTCGAAATTCATATCGGAGATCTTCTTTTACTGCAATAACTTTCTCGTAAACCTGTTTGTAAAAATCTATTGCATCTTTCTCTCCCTTAAGGTTGACCTCAAGTATCTCCTTAACGGTTTGTGCCCGGTGCGTTTCCGCCAGCGACATTGCCGGCTCGCCGCCGAGATAATTTCCGATGAGATTTCTGAATTGGTCCTCGTGTTTCTGTTCGTCGGAAGCGATCTCTTTAAGACGCTCTATTATTTTCTCGGCAGTCTCCCCCTTTACCAGTTCCGCATGGGCAAGATACTGTATTCTCGCAGCGTGTTCCAACTCCAGCGCACGGTTCAACATCTTAACCAGGTCCCTTTTAACATTAGCCATGTTCCCTCCTTTTTACATTCTTCAACCACTTGCTTAATTTCTTATTAAGTCCGTATACCATCCTCCAATCCGTGCCTTCAAGCACATATCTTATACATGGGGGTCTCCCTCTCCCACTCTCCTATTTTTTATTTCACTAACTTCATTGGTTGACCACATTATACAGGAATTTTTGATAGGTTCTTTTTGCGACACACGGATAGATCGCCCGAACATTCCAATGAGGTGCCATCCTGGATTAACTTATCATATACCACAATGCCAATTTCTGTAAATTTACTCCACAATGACCTTAGCCTTCATCCAGGGATGAGGACGGCAATGATACTCATAGATGCCCGGTTTCTCAAAGGTAAAACTCCAGTTCTCTCCCTGGTTCAGAGAGCCTGAGTCAAACTTCCCATCATCGCTGGTCACAGTGTGAGGAGCGGAATCCTTCTGTTGCCAGATTACCGTACCCCCTGCTTTAATCTTCACCTCCCTTGGATTGAAGGCAAACCCTTCTATAGTTACTGTTGTTTCTGTGGAGATGACCTCCTCAGGTGTTGCCTCCTCTTCGGCTGGAGTTGTGACGGCAGGAGCAGGCGGGCAGGCCAATGTGACGAACATCAGCAGGAATGCAGATACCAGAGTGAAAATGAAAAATCCTTTCTCATATGCCTGCAACATCGTTTACCTCCTTGGCTCGGACCGATATGGTCACTCTCACCTTGTAAATGATTATATCTGGGACTACTTCGTCGCTATCACCCCCTTTCCCCAGCTTGATGTTAGAATTGTAACACATCAAGTAGGCTTTGTCAATACCTGTTCCAACTGTGGGGGGGTGTCAAGGCTCTCAAGACTCACTAGCTGAGATGGCAAGTAGCATAGCCTAGAATGCCCAGACAGCGCGCAAGTACCCTGAGGTAGTGTTGAGGAACTCTCCTAGATTAGTGTGCAATTCGAACGAGTAGATGATGAACCCAAAGACCAGCGCAATCAGCGTTGTAATGGCCGAAGCTATGAGGGCAGAGCGCCGATGGAGCGCCAATAATGGAAACAAGGCATCGCCATCCTGCGAAATCGAGTTTGCCAAAAGTGCCGCAAAGGGAAAGAGCCCATGCGAGTAAAGAGTCACAAAGATTATTTGCGGCCCACAGCCAGGAATGAGCCCGATGAGGCCACCAAACAAAACAGATAGCGCTCCTGCAGCCAATAGGGTAGTTTCGATGAGCGCTTCCCCGCGAGCATAGTCTCCACCGCCCAGCAGCAGCACCGTCAGTTTGTAAACGAGAAAGCCGACAAAGACCCAAGTGATGACGAAAGCTGTTTCTTGCGCATCGTGAATAACGGTCTCTTTAAGACTAGTGGATTTAATCTCGGTTTCTTCGTAAGTGTCGTCGGCCAAAAATTTCTTACCTGCAACCATCAAAATAATAGAAAGCAGGGCGCCTGTGACCCCTACTATTAGACCAAGATTGGGGAAAAGGAGGGCGTTGGTATCGACTCGAGCGATGCCCAAAATCCCCAGGACGAGTCCAATAGCTAATATACCCCAAAAAAGTACATAGACTTGGTGCGTCAAGCGGTATCCCAACGTGCCTGCGGGTTGATGACCGCTGATCCGGTGATGGAGAACCAGATCAATTTCGTTGCCCTCCTCGTAGCTCAGGTGAGGCGCATGGGCTTGCCCTCTTTCCCGTTTGTGCTGTTGCTCTTTTTTGGAGGGCCGCGAAGCGCGATAGCTAACCAATAGCTTAGTGCCCAAAGACGTTTTATCGACCAAGGAACCAGTCAATACGGCGACGCCAAAAGCGATGGCACTCACGATGAGGTATTGCATCGGCACGGTAGCAATCATGACGAAAGCCGACTCTCCTGTAGTGGCAATGAGAGTTGCTACTACTGTGCCAAAGGTTACTGTGCCTTTAATGAACAAAGGCATAATAAGAATAGACGCTCCGCACCCAGGGATCAGGCCAAACAAAGCGCCCAGTACAGGCTGCCACCTTTTTGATTTTTCAATGTTAGCCACAAGAGCACCTGATTGACGATAATTGATGTAGCCAAAGAGCAAGAGTATTGCCCCGACAAGAGAGCCTACATCAATAAACGCCCTAGCCATGCTATCAAACACTAATGGCAGTATTTTCTCTATCATCTATTCCCCCTATCCTATCGTTTGGCACGTTCGCTCTTTTTCTTAAATACTGCCCCTCCATGTCATTCCCCCACCACAATTCATATTGAACCGGCTAATTTTATCCCCAACTCCCTGCACAGCCGCAGTTCTTTATCGCCTGGCTCATTCCTGGCAATCAACCCTTCTTCAACAAGGTTGAAAGAGCATCTCTTCATCCTCTCCTGCCAATCCCTCATCCACTCTCCATCCCCCCAGTCATATGACCCGAAAAGGACAAGCGGTTTATTCCCATATGCGGCCTTCTCCACCTCCGCCACAAACGGTTCCATATACTTGCATTCCGCACTTTGCGGTAAGGGTATAATCACATTGTGGCAACCGATGTCTCAACGATCGTAACAGTTTAGTTTCCCTCAAATACAAATATAGGCTATCACACCTGAGTAGTTTGGGCAAGTCCCGTGTCAAGACTTGTTAGATAAAATTCAAAAGTGAACTGTTTAAGCTTGGAAAGTGAACTGTAGTTATGGCATCCTTCTGGTAAGGAGGGATGTATGCAGCTATATAAACGATTCAACAGCGACCAGGTAAAAGCTCTGCTAAAGGGATACCACCAGGGGATATTGGATAGATCAGCCATTGAAGAGATTTTGGGGATTAGTAAAACCAGATTCTTTGCTCTCTCAACACAATATCGCCGTGATGCGGATAAATTTGCTCTTGCTTATCAGAGGAGCACCCCAACCAGGATATCTGCTTCTGCCGAAAGGGAGATCGAGAGGGAATTGATGTTGGAGAAGGGTTTGATTGAGGATGCCACTTTGCCTATCACCACCTATGGAATCCCCTTGCGCTATTACGTTGACTTCTTGCGAGTATTCCGCTTCGTCCAGGGGAGAGATAGCTTCTGGAGAAAGCATATTCTTCAAACTGATGAAGCTGACTCTCAGTGGATACAGGCAATGAGGATATTGGGAGTAGATGTTACCTATGCGATTTCCCCACAGGCAAAAGGGACGAGTGGAACGAAAGCATGGGGTGTATCAGGATCGCTTGGTGAAGGAACTTCGGTTGGAGGGTATCAGGGGTATCCTGTCGGCCAATGCGTTTATGGCAGATTATGTGGAAACACTCAATGACAAGTTCTCTGTTGAGCCTTCTAGCCCAGTAGACTTTCATCACCCTGTGCCCGAGGGTTTGGACTTGAGGAATGTATTTTGCATGGAAGAAACCCGCATCATCAGCAATGACTGGGTTGTACGGTATAAGAACCGCTTCTTCCAGATCGTTCCTCAATCGAATCTACCTCCTGCCAAGAACAAGATTACCCTTCAGGAGCATCTCGATGGCTCAATTCACATGATCTACAGTGGGAAGGAGATAAGGTTCACAGAAATTAAGGATCGTCCTGCACGTCCCCATCTCTCCCCCCCCAGGTTTCCACACCCCACCTTCAGAAGGCACATATCCCTTCTCAAGATCATCCCTGGAGAAGATTTAATCCAATGTACTTGGGAAAGAAAAAGGCAACCCTCGTCTAATATTAAAAAGGACATTTCTAAAGAGTCTTGACACCAGATCGCTTACATTCTTGACACAATCTTGTCTCTGTGATATATTAGCGCTGGGATGTTGCCCAAGGCTTTAGCCCAGAGTTGGTGCTAAAGCTTCTTTCTCTATCTGCAAGCACAGATTCAAAAGGCTCACCCGGTGGGTGAAGTAATTGCGTTCGACATCGAAGGAGGTT
>QLUL01000070.1 GCA_018725425.1 Chloroflexota bacterium | reverse complement strand
TCTTGTTCATAATGCTTAAATCTTACCATAACTTTGCTAATTTGTCAAAATTCGAGCGAACCATGGGATGAATGTTGGAAAACAAAACTTTTCCTTTGCCCTCATGAAGGGAACGTATCGGAATGCGCCAACATTCAAGAGTTCTGGCTGAGATGGGCATTGGGATGGGTTGACTCCTAACTGCCCAGAATTAAAAGGATGTGAGCCTCTTGCAAAAGTGGGTAGGGAAGCCGGTTTTTCAACCGTGTAGGCAGACGTGATGATCTCCTTTGAATGTGATAGAATAGTGGTATGGACAAAGAGAAGGAGGTCATCAATGGAGTTATCCCAATACTGGCTGAGAATACAGAGGAGTCTTTTCCCGTGGCTCGAGGAAGAGGTTGGCGAGTTGACGGAGAAAGATCAGAAACTTGTAACCACATTGGAGCTGATTCGAATTGAGAGGTTTGTTGCCTTCAGTCGCAGCTTGTATGGACGGCCACCGAAAGAGCGTGCTGCTATTGCCCGATCTTTTGTTGCCAAAGCTGTATACAATATGCCGACAACGCGTGCGCTATTGGATCGTCTGGCATGTGACAAGAGGCTGCGGTGTATCCCCGATCGGAGTCGAGGACAAGTCTGCGGATGGGAACGGAAGAGTGAGATACCAAGCGAGGCGACATTCTCCAGAGCCTTTGCGGAGTTTTCTGAGACGCAACTACCGGTATGTGTTCATCAGGCATTGATCGGCAATAATCTGTCCGAGAAGATCCTTGGCCATTCCCCGATCGGAGTCGAGGACAAGATTTCACGTGATTCGGCGGATCCCCGATCGGAGTCGAGGACAAGGATTGAAGCCCGGGAAAAGCCGCAGAAGAAAGCAAAGGCAGAGGCCGAATTGAATCCGGAAAAGCCGAAGCGGAAAGGAGGTCGTCCGAAGAAAGGGGAAGAGCGGGTGAAAGAGCCAACGCGACTGGAGCGCCAGCAAACCATGACATTAGAGGAAATGCTGGAGGATTTACCCCGTCAGTGTGATGTTGGCACGAAGAAAAACAGCAAGGGATACAAAGAGACATGGGTTGGATATAAGCTTCACATCGATGTTGCAGACGGTCAGATTCCCGTTAGCTGTATTCTGACTTCAGCTTCAGTCCATGACAGCCAAGTGGCATTACCGCTGGCAGCGATGACAAGCCAACGGGTCACCAACCTGTATGATATAATGGATTCAGCATATGATGCCCCGATCATCAGAGAAGACAGCAAGCGGCTGGGGCATGTACCGATTATCGATATCAACCCACGCCGGAATACGAAACTAAAAGAGGAACTGAGAGCGGAAGCTCGGCGTTTTGAATTGCTTCACCTTGAACGGCCTGAAGACCGTCGATATAAAGAGAGAACAAGTGTCGAGAGGGTGAATGGTCGGCTCAAAGATGAATTCGGCGGGAGGATGATACGAGTCCGAGGGCATGCCAAGATAATGGCCCATCTCATGTTTGGCATATTGGCGCTTGCAGCCGACCAATTAATACGGCTTGTGGCATAGCTTCTCGCCCGATTTCGGACAAGGCATATATCTTGAGGGGCGCAGGGTAAGGCGCCCAAAGGGCGAGTATGCTCAAAAACCAGCAAAATCATGAGTTACAACTCCATTTTGCTCAATTACTGAGCCGCAAAAACGATTTCAAGGGGTATTCTCATGAAAATGCGCCGTAGTAAGAATTTCCCTTGCCAATCGCGGGCGGGATCAAAGGAATTTTGCAAGAGGCTCAAATCCTAATCACCAATCCCCAAAGCGCTCCACGAACGGGACCTGGCCGAAGGATGGGGGTGCGTGCAAATGCCCGACGCGCTGGATCGCAAATACCCCGACGCCCCCACCGACTGGCGCTGGCAATGGGTCTTTTCCCAAGAAAACCGGTGGAAGAACCCAAAGAGTGGCGAAAGAGGGCGTTATCACACGGACGAATCACTGGTTCAAAAAGCGGTGAGAGATGCCGTCACCAAGGCTGGATTGACCAAGCGAGCCACGTGCCATACGTTCCGGCATTCGTTTGCAGCGCACCTGTTGGAAAGTGGTTACGATATTCGGACAGTCCAGAAACTCCTTGGCCATAAGGACGTGAAGACCACCATTCCCCGCTCCCCGCCTTCGCGGGGACAAGCTTCGCGGGGACAAGGGTTTACACCCACGTCCTCAACCGTGGACCGGCCGGGGTTCGCAGCCCTGTCGATGCGCTCTGAGGTTGTCATGGAGGGTTTTATGCCGATCCGTATAAGACACCGCGATAAGAACATCGCCTGGCCGCAACTGCCTGATATCTCACCCATTAGGCCCAAAGCGATGCTTTATTCGCAGGCGTCTTATACGGCAATCGCAACCCTGTTTGGGGTGTTATGCGGATCGATATAAACAGTGTTATGTGACTACGGGGGCTGGATGATCTACAAGGAGTACCAACGCAACCATGTGATCCTCCCCGGACGCGAGGATGCTTTGGCATCCTTTCTAAGGCAGGACTACAAAGGGATGCAGCATAAGCTGAAGAACGCAATCAGTTCGCACAGCGAAGATGCCCTGACATGGTCGTGTTTCGATATTCTGGCGAGCTTGCCGTCGCTGGACAAAGCCGCAGCTCTGGATGAAATACTCGAGGATTCCTTTAACGGGAACGCTTCCCTATCATTCCGTAAGCGAGGCATCGGCAACAAGGACATCAGTGTTCATGTTGGCAAGCAATACACGGGCATCTCAACCAGGGAGGCGACGGAAGTCGATGCCAGTATCGAAGCACCCGGCGTATTGGTGTTTTTCGAGGCCAAACTCTACTCCGCGGTCAGCCCAGCGGCGCCCCCAGAAAAACCGCATGACCAGATCGCCAGAAAGCTGAGGGTCGGGCTAGACTCGATCGTGAATGGCGAGCGCGAGTTCTTCTTCGTTTTCCTCGATCTGGCGCCCGCCGACATGATGTACCAAAGGAAGACGAAACATGAGGCGGTAGGGCAGCCTGGAGGCGGCTATAAAGATAAGTGGCGTAGCGCGTGGCTCTTTCAGTACTACAAGGTTGGTCGGAACAATAGCTTGCGTCCGCTAGCAGACGCACTAGAGGGAGTTGCTCATCCGCCAGTCGAGGCGGTTGCGGCCCGAATGGGCTGGCTCACCTGGGCGGATCTCTTTAAGTGCACCATGCGGGCTGCACTAGCCGCCAGATCATGAAGCAGTCACATAACAACCGGTTGCAGCGGACGGCGCTCCGCGTCGCCGCTGAACCGGAGCGTTAGGCACACGAGAAAGATATGAAGAAGAGTAAGCTACTGCAAAAGCTACTTTCCGGTTCAAGAAATATCCGGTTTTCAGAAGCGGTAGCATGTGCTGAGATGTTTGGATTTCGTTTGGAGCGTATCAAAGGGAGTCACCACATTTTCGTACACCCCGATGTTCCAGAACTGGCGAACCTCCAAGATGTTAAAGGAAAAGCGAAACCATATCAGGTGAAACAATTGTTGCAACTTATTGAACGACATAATCTTCAAATGGAGGATGAGGGATGAAAGATTATCATGTCAATGTATTTTACAGCGAAGAGGATGAGGGGTACATTGCAGATATACCCGACTTGAAGCATTGCTCTGCTTTTGGCACAACGCCAGAGGAAGCATTGCAGGAAGTGTTAAAGGCAAAGGAAGCGTGGCTTGAAGCAGCGCGTGCCAATGGTAAACCAATACCAACCCCTCATTTTCGGCCATTGATCTATCAAGTTGCGTAAGTGAAAGTGCCTAACAACTCGCTGCAGCCGACCGCTAACAGCGTGGCAGTTTTCAAAAGGTTCTGCGCCCTCTCAAAGTTTGGTGGTTTTTTGAAAGTCTGTGTTTCATACTGTTAGCGGCGGCTGAGCTCGGGCGTTAGGCCGCTCGAGGAATGAGTGTAGATGTATACTTTAGTTTACTTCAGCCCAACAGGGAATGTGTTGCATTTGGCAAAAATGCTGGCTAATCACTTGGATTCATATGATGTGGAAATATTACCGCTAGAGTCTATTGAAGCAGATCAATTGATAAACAACAAACACCTCGTTCTACTCTATCCTATCCATGGTTTTAACGCTCCACGAAATGTGAAGCGTTTTGTCAAGCGTTTACCACCTGATTTGTATAATACCGTAAGTATGATTGGGGTTGGCTGTACTACTAGTTGGGTGAATGAAGCCGCATCCTCCGATTTGCGAAAACTGTTCACTAAAAAGGAATATTCGATAATTCTTGATGAAATCCTAGCAATGCCATTAACCATTATTATGTCTTTCCCTGACGAAGTGGCCAACAAACTGATTACTGAATCCGAGGAAAGGATAAAGGACATTAGTAAATCTCTTGTTGAGGGGAAAAGAACGATATTAAGGGTCAAGGGGAAATCCCGAGTTCTGAGTTTCTTTGGTAAAGCAGAAGCATTCGCTTCGAGGTTGTTTGGTCTTGAGCTTCATGCCGGAAATGACTGCAATTTGTGTGGCATCTGTTGGAAGAATTGTCCTGAGAAGAACATTGAGCGCAGTAATAACGGCAAGCCGCGGTTTGGATTCAAATGTCTAATGTGTCTGCGGTGTGTTTATAGTTGTCCTCAGAAAGCAATTAACCCACGCCTTTCAAAGTTCATACCTATCAAGAAAGGGTATTCCTTTTCACAATACTTGGAGGAATAGCATTATTGCACTAAATTGGCATCAAGTGATGCTGTGTAAGAGTAATTCAAAGCTTGGGGATTGGTCCACAGTTCTTAAGGCGGCCTAACAAATCGCTGGAGCCGACGCGGCTGTCGCCGCGATGAAGCCGCGAACGGTTGGGAGGCTACGTTGAGAGTTGTTGCAGGTGCCGGGCATGAGCCGCCGCGCGGCTCAGCTCCACCGTTGGGCGGCCACTTTATAACCAGAACCAGACGTGATATACTGAGCACAAGTGAGATGGGGGAATCTGGAATTCTGGACTATCGCCCGTGGCCCACAATTCGTGGTATCTGACACCATGGGACAAATAACACAGCGTATAAACCTCAAATAAGGAGCTGGCCATGTCATATATCACTCTTGATGAAACTCAAATCAAAGAACTGTTCAAGCAAGCCTTCGTTGAGTTGCTCCAAGAACGGAGAGACTTGGTCTACGAGTTATTTGCGGAAATCGTCGAAGATTTCGCCTTGGTAAGTGCCATAAAGGAAGGTGAGGGGACTGCGCCCGTTCACAGAGAGGAAGTTTTTCAGGTTTTGGAAGGTGCGTCCTGAAAGTCGAATTCAAGGGGAGTTTCACCAAAGACCTGAAGCAAGTCAGGGATAAAGCCCTCAAGAAGCGGGTCAAGGAAACGATTGAACTCGTTGAAGAGGCACGGGGTCTCCGAGAGGTAGAAAACATCAAGAAGCTCAGAGTCGGCGACCGATACTACCGAATCAGCATTGGGGACTACAGACTTGGCCTGTTATCGGAAGGCGACACCGTTATCTTTGTTCGATTCTTGCACCGAAAGGATGTTTACAGGTATTTTCCATAGCCAGAGATGTCAGCCGCCCAACAAGGCGCTGCACCTGACCACCAGAGCGTCGGCGATTTGCGAGTCTTGTTTTGCTATTTGGGGTCTCATGGTTGTCAGGGGCTGGTCGGCATATCACTCTGGTGGCAGGTGAGCTTGGTCGTTAGAAGCTATGGAAAATCACGAGTTGACATGAGGTGGTCGGTGGCGGTATCATTATAACGGATGTTCCATTTTGAACGGCTCGCCAGATACGAGAATACATGCCTACATGATGGATCTCGTAAGGATTGAAAAGGTAATTTCGTATCTGGTTCAATGATTTTCACAGATACGTGCTGGAACATCCGTTATAATATGGAATTCGGAAGTCATTTTCAAGATATGATGAATGAGCGTAATATCCCACCAGAGTGGGTTGATAAGTGCGTTCATAGCCCCGACAGAAAGGAAGACCACCCTGATGGCACAACACATTTCATCAAGCAAATTCCAGAGTTTGGTAACCGATGGTTGAGGGTTGTGATAAATGTGGCAACTGCTCCGCACAAAGGAGTGACCGTGTTCTTCGATAGAAGACTGAGGAGGGAACATGAGAGTAAAAGTTGACAAAGGAAGTGACACTCTGTATTTCCGGCTTGATGAGGAG
>QLUL01000007.1 GCA_018725425.1 Chloroflexota bacterium | reverse complement strand
GAGTCTTGCCTCCCAGGGGCTGCTGAGTTATGAGTGAGTAAGGGCCTGTGGAGCGAGCGTGTATCTTATCCTCCACCAGATGGATGAGTTTCATCATATACATACTGCCCACTGTCACCGGTTCGTCGAATGCTTCGCCGGTGCGTCCATCATAGAGCGTCATCTTTCCCGAGATTGGCGGAGCTTTCTTCTTCTCTCGGTAAATCTGCTGTGCTGTTTGCTCCAATTCCTTATCACCCATAGCGGACACGCCCCCTACTCCCTGGTCTTCAAGCCAGAGCATAAGACAAGCCCGCCTGGCCTCGCCATTGCTATTTTCATCAAATATCTTCTCGCCGTCAAAACCGCGCTGGTCAAGCCAGATCTTAGCATGTTCCATGGGTCTGGAGTCTGGAGTCTGGAGTCTGGAGTCTGGAGTCCCCCTCCCCTTGACTCTTGACTCTTGACTATCGTCCGCAGCGCGCTCAACAAACCATGCCCGAGCCAAAGCGTCCTCGATAGCGGTCTCATTGGCTCCATTGAAAACCGGGGTTACTATCTTGAGACCGAGATTCTGTGCTGCCCAGCCAAGGTGGCTTTCCAGGAGTTGCCCAATATTCATGCGCGAGGGGACACCCAGAGGGCTGAGAACGATATCCACCGGCCGACCATCAGCCAGGTAAGGCATGTCTTCAACAGGAAGTATCCTGGCAATGACCCCCTTATTGCCATGACGACCGGCCAGCTTATCACCCACCGAGACCTTCCTCTTTTGGGCCACCGATACCCTTATCATTTTACCAACGCCCGCATCCAGTTCATCGCCGGGCAGTTTCTTCAGCGGGCCTCCACAGCGTTCGCACTCCTCATTATCAAGCTTCACACCATAGCCAAGCTCTTTCTCGCACCTCTCGCACCGATACCGGAACCGATAAAAGCACTTGACATCTATCACCTTACCCGACTCCCCATGAGGCATTCGCAGCGAGGTGTCCTTGACGTCCCTTGCCTTTTCACCAAAGATAGCCCGAAGTAGTTTCTCCTCGGCAGTGAGAACACGTTCGCCTTTGGGTGTGATCTTGCCTGCCAGAATATCTCCCGACGAAACCTCCGCTCCAATACGCACCACCCCGTCTTCGTCCAGATTGCGCAGGCTATTCTCACCGACGTTGGGAATGTCCCGGGTGATCTCCTCTGGACCTAGTTTCGTTTCCCTGGCCTCTACCTCGTACTTCTCGATGTGAATCGAAGTGAATTTATCTTCTTGAATTAACCTCTCCGAGATGACGATGGCATCTTCAAAGGTGTAGCCTCCCCAGCTTAGAAACGCACAGATGACGTTCTGGCCCAGCGCGAGTTCCCCTCCATCCGTGGCTGAACCGTCCACTATGACCTGCCCCTTCTTCACCCGTTCCCCTTTGCTTGCCCTTGGGTACTGCGTAATGCAAGTTCCTTGATTGCTCCGGGCAAACTTCCGCAGGGGACTAGCGTAGTCTTCGCCATCATCGCCATGGAGAATGACTTTTGTAGCCGTGGCCGATATTATCTCGCCATCAACCGGGGCAAAAACTACCTGACCGCTGTCACGGGCTATTTCTCTCTCCATCCCGGTGCCCACGACAGGGGATTCGGGACAGAGGAGAGGGACTGACTGGCGCTGCATGTTCGAACCCATCAAGGCCCGATTGGCGTCGTCATGCTCCAGGAATGGTATCAACGAGGTGCTGACACTGACAATCTGATTAGTGGAGATGTCCATGAGCTTTATTTTATCCGGACTCTCTACCACGTATTTCTCACCGTCTCTGGCCTCGATCTTACTATCGATGAATTGATTATTCTCGTCCAGCCGGGTATTTGCCTGAGCTATGATGTATTTATCCTCTTCATCAGCGGGGAAATACTCTATCTCCGATGACACGAAGGGCTTTCCATCTAATCCCTTCACCACTTTGCGATAGGGGGTCTCGATGAAACCGAATTCATTGACCTGGGCATAAATAGCCAGTGAGGTGATCAAGCCTATATTGCGCCCCTCCGGTGTCTCGATAGGACAGATTCTCCCGTAATGAGAGTAATGAACATCGCGCACCTCAAACCCGGCGCGGTCTCGGGAGAATCCCCCGGGACCCAGGGCAGAAAGCCGACGTTTGTGAGTCAGCTCCGCCAGAGGATTGGTCTGGTCCATAAACTGAGAGAGGCGGGAACTGCCAAAGAACTCCCTTACAGCAGCAATCACTGCACGGTTGTTAACCAGAGTGTTAGGGGTAGCCGCTCCGGTTCCCAGAAGACTCATTCTTTCCTTGATCGATCTCTCCATACGAAGCAACCCCATCCTGAGATGGCTCTGCAAGAGTTCCCCTACTGCTCGTACACGCCGATTGCCCAAATGATCTATGTCATCAGAGGCATCCAGGCCATTATTAATCAGGATGAGACGACGCACAATGGCCACCAGGTCCTCCGGGGTGAGAGACTGGTGTGCGAGAGGGCGGTTAAGGCCAAGTCGCTTATTTAATTTATAGCATCCCCCCTTACCTAACCGATACCGACGCGGGTCGAAAAGGAGGGCGTTTATTAGCCCACGAGCATTTTCCACGGTAGGCGGCTCACCAGGCCTCGATTTCCGGAAGAACTCGATGAGCGCATCCTGCTCATTCCTGACCAGCGGGTCTTGTTCCATTGTAGCCTTGATGAACGAGTGGGGTTCAAGGTTCCGGGGTTCACCGTTCAGCGGTTCCCCTCCCGGCCTAACCGTGAACCGTGAACCGGTGTCCACATCGGCAAACTTCGCAAGAAGATCCTCATCTCGACCATAGCCCACGGCACGAAGCAGGGTGGTAACCGGGATCTTGTGCTTGCGATCTATCTTCACCGAGATCGCTCCTCGGCTTGAAGTCTCAAACTCAACCCATGCTCCGCGATCCGGGATGACCTTGGCAAGGCCCAGTCTACGTCCTGTTACCGGGTCCTTTTCTACCGTGAAATAAACCCCTGGGGAACGAATAAGCTGATTTACAATCACACGCTCGGCACCATTGATGACAAAGGTACCCCTCGGAGTCATAATGGGGAAGTCACCCATAAAAAGGTCTTGTTCTTTGATCTCCCCGGTTTCCTTTATGATTAATCTTATCTTTACCTTCAAGGGAGCGGCATAGGTTAGATCACGTTCGCGGCATTCGCTCTCCGAATATTTTGATTCGCCAAACTCATGGTTAAGAAAATAGATCTCCAAACGGTTACCGGTGTAATCTTTGATGGGTGAAATTTCCTCGAAGAGTTCCTTCAGCCCCTCATCCCTAAACCAGCCATAGGATCTATGCTGGATTCGGATTAAGTCCGGAATTCCAACGACTTCCGGAATCCTGGCAAAGGATTTCCGGGTAGCATGAGCAGTGGGATCAGGTAAGAGAGTGGATGAAATCACTCTAGATGCTCCAACAGAGGCGCAGATCGGCCCCCACCACTGTACCTAGACAGCCTGGAGACCGAGATGAAATTAGAAGATCTGGCATGAGGGCAGATATCCAGGGCAACAATCGTTAAGTCTATCATATGCTTGTGTATTTGTCAAGCGGGCGCGGCTGGCCACTAGACAATAATTCCACCAATCTTTTGCGTAAATAGCTTGAACATCAGGATGAGATCGGAAGATCTAGAACTAGAATGAGGATAATGAATCAAAGCAACAACTCTGTCGTAGGTTATAGGCTATGGGTTATAGGGTATTGGTTATAGGCGATGGGGGTTACGTGCCCCCATTACCTATTACCCCTTACCTAATGTAGTTTAACACATGTTAGCCAGCTTGTCAAGCGCTATCGACCCCCTCTTTACCAACTATCTCGGCAAGCTGTTGGTGAAGCTGCGGACAATAGCTTACGCCAAGAGTAGGCAGGTCTAGCGTGACCGTGCCGATGCTATTGTCAATGGCAAGATACACTTTGTCTTCGCCTGGGAATTGCTCCAGGATCGCGAAGACCTGCTGCAATCGAGCAATATCCTCCCGGACATCCTCGGTCTGAGATATGCTGATGGTGACGCGTCGGGGTGGTGGGGGGACTAAAGGGTCTGGAGTCTGGAGTCTGGAGTCTGGAGTCTGGAGTTCCCCTCCCCGTGACTCTTGACTCTTGAGGAGATGACGGGCAAGATGCCCGTCTTGAAGGATGGACTCTTGACTCTCAAATGGTTCACCGGGTCGATAAGCCACTGCGCCCTGACAGTTGAGCTGCACGCGTTCTCCACGCAGTCTAACCTTTCCCCGTACCAGCAGAGTATTCCCCTCGTTCCAAAGCTCCTCGGTTTGTTCATATACCTCCGACCAGGCAGTGACCTCGATCTCACCGCTTATGTCCTCGAGAACCGCGCTGACGAAGGGACGATTGTTCCGGGTCATTCCCTTACGCACTGTGGCTACCATACCCACCAGGGTCACTTCCTGCCCTGTCATCTCCTCATCGATCTGACCACAGAAAGCAGTAATCTTATCGCCAAGGTCCCTTGCTGCAGATACCAGCGGGTGTGCCGACAGATAGACGCCGAGCAACTCCTTCTCCCAGCTCAACGCTTCGGAGTCTGGAGTCTGAAGTCTGGAGTCTGGAGTCTCCCACCCCTCGACTCTTGACTCTTGAGGAGAGGACGGGCAAGATGCCCGTCCTCTGGACTCGTCAAGAGCACTTTCTCCCCAAAGATCGAACATGGTTACCTGCCCGCTCTCCTGCAGTTGTTGTTCCTGATGTGAGAGTCGCAGGATACGATCTATGCCCGCAAGCAGTGCGCCGCGACTTCCCAGAGAGTCCAGTGCCCCCACCTTAATGAGGCTTTCCAGGGCTCGCTTGTTGAGTCCACGCAGATCAGCTCGACGGCAGAAGTTCTCCAGCGAGTTGAAAGGCCCTCCATTCTCCCGAGCAGTGATGATCGGCTCAATAGCGGTTTCGCCGACATTCTTGATCGCCCCCAGTCCAAAGCGGATGGCGGGACGAGTCGAGAGTCCGGAGTCTGGAGTCTGGAGTCTCCCTCCCTGTGACTCTTGACTCTTGATTCTTGACTCTTGACTCTCGGAGTGTTCGATGGAAAAGGTTCGCTTGCTTCGATTGACATCCGGGAGCAGCACCGGTATCCCCAGTCGCCGGCACTCACCCACCACCGTAGCGATCTTACTCTGGTTCCCGGTATTAGCGATTAGAAGAGCCGTCATGAACTCCACCGGATAATTGGCCTTGAGATAAGCAGTCTTGTAAGCGATCAGGGCATAGCTCGTCGCGTGAGCTTTGTTGAAGGCGTATCCGGCAAATGGCTCGATGAGGTTGAATACATCCTCGGCCACCTTCTGAGGGAAACCCAGTGTCCTGGCACCGGCGATGAATCGATCACGTTCCGCCTGCATTATCTCTGGTATCTTCTTCCCCATAGCCTTACGCACGATGTCCGCCTCTCCTAGGGTATAACCGGCGAAGGCCTGAGTAATCAGGAGGACTTGATCCTGGTAGACTATCACGCCATAGGTCTCCTCCAGGATCTTCTCCAGGGTGGGGTGGGGAAACCGGATAGGTATCCGCTTGTGTTTGGACTCGATGAAGGTGGGAATATGTTGTTTTGGCCCCGGCCGGTAAAGAGCAACCATGGCGGCTATCTCACCGAGATTACTGGGTTTCAGCTCCTTTATGTACCGCCGCATTCCAGCACCTTCGAGCTGGAAAACGCCGGTGGTCTCCCCGGCAGAGAGCAGCTCGAACGTTCTGGCGTCATCCAGAGGTATCCGATCCAGGTCGATCTCTGTCGGGGGTAATCGGTGAGAGGTAATGGGTGATATGGGTACCACGTAACCCCCATCACCTATAACCCATGACCCATTACCCTCTCTTTGGGATACAATATCTCTGGTCTTCCCCAGAATAGTGAGGTTGGCGAGGCCCAGGAAGTCCATCTTCAGGAGTCCGATCCTAGCGATGTCCTCCATAGCCAACTGTGTGGTGGGCAGACCTTCGAGTCTGATTTGTAACTGGTGATTGGTGACTGGTGATTGGTCACTAATCACTAATGACTTATCACCAATTACTCGTCCGACTGCCGCCGGGCGTTGCAGTGCCACATGCTTGATCAGAGGTTCATCGGAGATGACGATTCCAGCGGCATGGGTCGAAGCGTGCCGAGCCACACCCTCAAGCCTGGTTGCGGTATCAACGAGTCGCCTTATCTCCTTGTCAGTCCGATACATGTCGCTCAATTCGGTGATTTCCTCAAGCGCACTACTGAGTGTACTGGCGATAGGAGGAACCAATCGAGCTACGCGATCGACTTGTCCATAGGGCATACCCAGCGCTCGTCCCACATCTCTCAGAGCTGCTCTGGCCCCCATGGTTCCGAAGGTGATAATCTGAGCCACGCGATCGATACCGTACCTTTGAGACACGTAACGGATAACTTCGTCGCGGCGATCATCCTGAAAATCAAGGTCGATATCCGGCAGATCAGCGCGTTCCACATTGAGAAAGCGCTCGAAAACCAGCTTGTGAGCCAATGGGTCGATGTTGGTGATACCAAGACAATAGAGCACCAGGCTGGCGGCAGCACTTCCTCGGACTCCAAAGAGAATCCCCTGCCTCTGAGCCCAGGAGATCACATCCCAAATGACGAGGAAGTAATTGGCAAACTCGGTCTGCCTGATGATCTCAAGCTCATAGAACAGGCGCTCCGTGTAACGAGTCGAGAGTCTGGAGTCTGGAGTCTGGAGTCGAGAGCCTAGTCCTTGCAAGCAGAGGTCCGCGAGGTACTCGTCGGCGGTCTTGTCCTGGGGTGTCTCAATCTGGGGCAAATGGAGGCGGCCGAATTCGAGATGGAGATTGCACATTTCGGTGATGAGCCTGGTGTTCTCTATGGCCAGAGGGTGATCGGGGAATAGGTCGGCCATCTCATGAGGGTTCTTTAGATAGAAAGAATCATCCGCCATGCGGAGGCGTTTCTCATCGTGGATGGTGCTATTCGTCTGAATGCAGAGCAAGATGTCGTGTATGGAAGCATCATCCTTATTGATGTAATGGGTATCGTTGGTCGCTACCAACGGCAACCCCAATTTCCGGCCCATGGCGACGAGTTCCTTATTGATCCGAGGCAGTTCCGGTATAGCGTGATCCTGAATCTCGAGATAGAAATCGCCGAAAATTTCGTGGTACCACATGGCTGCCCTTTCAGCATCCTTTCGACGCCCTTGCTGAATCAGTGTCCCCAGTTCACCTTTAGGGCAGGCAGAAAGAGCGATCAAACCCTCGTGGTACTGTGCTAGCAACTCCTTATCAACTCGTGGCTTATAATAGAACCCCTCGAGATAGCCCCTGCTGCTGAGTTGCAGCAGGTTGCGATAGCCAATCTCGTTCTTGGCCAGGACAACTAGATGATAAGGGGTTTTCTCCGCTCCCCCTCTCGAGCTGCGCTCTCCATGGGCCAGGTACAGCTCGCAGCCGAGAATCGGCTTTATCCCGGCCTCCTTAGACTGAAGATAGAACTGGATAAGGCCGTACAGGGAGCCATGGTCGGTGATCGCCAGGCTATCCATCCCCAGCTCTTTACTTCGCTGAATCAACTGGGGAATGCGGCACATGCCGTCGAGCAAGCTGTATTCGGTGTGAACGTGAAGGTGAGTAAACATCGAAGTCGGAGGTAATGGGTGAGAGGTAATGGGTGATAGGGGTGACCCATTACCCATTACCCATTACCCATAATTAGCGCTTCCACAAACTCCTCTGCCTTGAAGGGGGCTAAGTCATCCAGTTCTTGCCCTGTCCCGATAAAGAGAATTGGTATCTTTAGTTCATCAACTATAGCAAGGACAATACCTCCCCGGGAGGTGCTATCGAGCTTGGCCAAGATGACACCATCAACCCCTATTGCTTCAGCAAAATATCTTGCCTGGCTCAGCCCGTTCTGGCCGGTGTTAGCATCGAGGACCAGGAGCACCACCGGATCAATGCCCGCCTTGGTGATTACCCGGCGTATCTTTTTGAGTTCCTCCATCAGGTTGAACTTGGTCTGGATGCGGCCAGCGGTATCGGCAATGAGAACATCGGCCTTGCGCCTTCGTGCTGCCTCTAACGCGTCGAAGACCACCGCTCCGGGGTCGCCTCCCGGCTGGCTGGAGATCACATCGATTCCCAGCCGCTCTCCCCAATATTTGAGCTGATCGATCGCCGCTGCCCGAAAGGTATCAGCGGCGGCAAGCATTACCCTCTTGTCCTGACCTTTGAGGTTATAGGCAAGCTTGGCGATCGAGGTGGTCTTGCCGGTGCCATTGACCCCGACCACGAGTACAACCAGGGGCTGAAGATGACGGGCAAGATGCCCGTCCTGGAGGGCTGAAGGCTGAAGGCCCCCTCCCTGAGTCTGGAGTCTGGAGTCTGGAGTCTGGAGTCCCCCTCCCCTTGACTCTTGACTCTTGAGGAGATGACGGGCAAGATGCCCGTCCTGAAGGATCGTCAAGATGCTGACCATCTCTTCCCCTAAAAATGCTCGTATCCTTGCCGCATCTTGCACCCGCTCGTTTTTCACCCTTGCCTTAACTCTTTCGATGAGCCTAAGCGAGGTATTGATGCCCACATCACCGGCGATGAGCAATTCCTCCAGACCATCCCACAGGTCATCATTGATAAGGGAACGGCCAAAGATGCCGCCTATCTTTTCCCGCCAGAGTTCACGGGTGCGTTCCATGCTCTGCCGGGTTCTCTTGAATATGTTGAACAAGGTTCCTCCTAGTGAATGGTGATTGGTGAATGGTGATTGGTAGCCACTCCTAAGTAACTAGAATTCTGACAAGGGTGTTTTCGTATGAAATGCCCTGTTCTCATCCAAGTACCGACTACTGTCATCGTGGAGATGCCGTCGTAGTTACTTCCGTGAATAACGCTGGAGGCGACAGCCCCAGTGTCCGTTGCTATTCACTGATCGCTATTCACTAATCATTCTCCTCAGTGCCGCCCGTGCTGCTTCTTGTTCTGCGGCACGCTTGCTTCTACCACTGCCCCGTCCAAGTAAGGTCTCGCCGGCGAAAACATCCACCACAAATACCCTGTCGTGATCCGGTCCAGTCGCATCGTCTGTTCGATAGACCGGAGTCAACCGTTGTTCCTCCTGCACCACCTCCTGCAACCTGGACTTGGGATCCTTCTCCAGTTTTTCCTCGGTGGCTCGCTCCAGTTCCTCCCCCAGAATGCGCAGAACGAACTCCCGGGCAATGTCGAATCCTTGATCGACAAGGACAGCACCGATAACGGCTTCCAAGGCACAGGCAAGGTTTCGCTGGCGATGCCGGCCCCCGCTCTCCGCCTCCCCCTTTCCCAAACAAAGATAATCACCCAGATTCAGCGAGTGAGCAATGCGTGCCAGCGTCTCCGTACGCACCAGAGCCGATCGCAAATTGGTCAAATCCCCTTCGGAGAAGTCGGGAAACTCGCAGTAGAGTCTTTCAGCAACCACGTGTCCAAGCAGGGCATCCCCTAAGAATTCCAACCGCTCATTTGAGGACAAAGCAGAATCATCAGCCTCATTCAGGTAAGAGCGATGGACAAGCGATTGCTGAAGATGAGACACGTCCTCAAAAGCGACCCCGAGGATATTTTGGAGAGAATCGAGTCGAGTCAATATGAGGCTGGAGACGCTTCGCTCTGGAGTCTGACCTCCCCCTTCCCCCTCCCCCCGACTCTCGACTCTCGACTCTGGACTCTGGACTCTAGAGTTGCCAAGCCTCAATATCGTCAAACCGTTCAATATTCATCCTTCTCGAGAAAGGTTCAGGGTTCACCGTTCAGGGTTCAAGGCTCCTCCCCTCCCCAACCGTGAACCATGAACCGAGAACTCCTTTACACCCATTCTTATGATAATCACCTCATCTTCGGGTGTCAAGACTGCTTGGTAGATGAAGGAAGACTTACTCTCGCTGTGTTATAATGAGGTAATGGGTAATGGGTTATGGGTAATGGGTGCCCCTATCACCCATCACCTATCACCTATCACCTATTACCTTCTTAATGGAGGATCCCTGTGCCCCTATTTTATGCCGTTGCCACTGCTACGGTGAAGGCCCTCCTGGCATCACTCACTCGCTGGGAGGTGAAAGGCCGGGAGAATGTGCCCCGAAATGGCCCTCTCATCGTGGTGTCCAATCATCTCAGCATGGTCGACCCGCCGCTGCTTAGCGCCAGCGTCCCCCGCCGTATATTCTTTATGGCCAAGGAGGAACTCTTTAGCTCTCGGGGCGGGGCTTTTATTCGCTGGTTGGGGGCCTTCCCGGTGCGGCGAGGTACACCGGATAGAAGGGCTATTCGTCAGGCCATGCAAGTACTGGAAAGGGGGCAGACTCTAGGTATGTTTCCCGAGGGAAGGAGAAGCCTCAATCACCAGATGAATGAAGCTGAGTTTGGCGTTGCCATGATTGCGCTTCGTTCAGGAGTCTCGATTCTTCCCACTGGCATCTGCGGAAGCGAAAACGTCAAGTGGCCCGGATTCATCTGGCGACGCCCCAGGATTACCGTTACCATCGGCCAACCTTTTTCCCTTCCCAGAAACGAGGGTAAGCTGACCAGGGAACAGTTGATTCAAGCAACTTCTCTAATCATGGGACACATCGCCGAAGTCTTGCCACCGGGATATCGAGGCATCTGGGAGTGTCGGGTTCAGGGTTCAGGGGTTCACGGTTGGGGAGGGGAGGAACCTTGAACGGTGAACCCTGAACCATCTGGGGGTATCACAGTGGAGATTAGACTAACATCTGAGAAGGGATTCTGCTTCGGCGTGCGGCGAGCAATCGAGCTGGCGGAAAACGCACTCACGAGTCATGAGTCCAGAGTCAAGAGGCCAGAGTCACTAGGGGGGGAGGGGGACTCCAGACTCCAGACTCCAGACTTCAGACTCTTGAGTGGCAGACGGCTGGCAAGCCTGGGGGCAATTGTGCATAATAGGCAGGTGATTGAGCGCCTCATGGCCCGAGGAATGCGTATAATCGAAAGTCTGGACGAAGCGAATGGCGATACCCTGCTCATTCCCTCACACGGAGTAGGACGGCAAATCATGAGCCAGATAGATGCCCGCAAGTTGAGTATGATTGACGCCACTTGCCCGATCGTACGCAATGCCCAGGAGGTAGCTCATAGGCTACATCGAGAAGGCTTTATGGTCCTGGTCTTCGGCGATGCATCGCATACGGAGGTCAAAGGCTTACTCTCGTGGGCTGGAGAGAGAGCAATGGCCACTACTAGGATAGAGTCTGGAGTCTGGAGTCTGGAGTCCCGAGTCCCCGGCCCCGACTCTCGACTCTCGACTCTGGACTCTGGACTTTTGAAGATCCGCCGTATCGGTGTTCTCTCTCAGACTACACAAAGCCAAACACAGTTTGCCGCTTTCTTGGCGCAGCTTATCGATTCCCAACTGGCTTCATTGTCTGAAATATACGTATTCAACACCATATGTGACGCCACGACCAGACGCCAATCAGCAGCCTTGCAACTGGCCTCAGAGGTTGACCTAATGCTGGTTATTGGAGGACATGATAGCGCTAATACCAGGCGTCTTGCCGAGATATGCAGCTCCACTGGCGTAAGAACACTACACATCGAAAGTGCCGATGAGCTCGATCCTCCCCGATATTATGGGGCATCTCGCATAGGTGTTGCCGGTGGAGCATCCACCCCGGAATGGGTCATCGAGGAAGTCATCTGTAAAGTTTTAAGATGTAAGTTGTAAGTTTAGCGCATGACACTTAACACTTAAAACTTCTTGCAATGTGCCGCAGAATATGATATATTTAACATATGGAAAGTGGGGAATTACCCACTTTTTTAGTTTGTCCCCAGAAAGATAAGGGAGTCTAGATGAAAAGCGATTTCCTGTTAGCCATCGCCCAACTGGCAGCGGAGAGAAATCTGCCCAAGGATCTGGTCTTCAAGGCGGTGGAGGCCGCTTTGGTGTCAACCTATAAGAAGGATGACTCTATCAAGCGGTATAATCTTTCAGTTCGTATACTTCCTGCTAGCGGTGAGATCAGGGTCTTTACCCAGAAAACCGTCGTCGAGTCGCTCGCCGATGCCTGGCATGAGATTGCCCTGGATGACGCTCGAGTGATACAAACGGACATCAAGCTAGGTGAGACGATCGATGTTGAAATTCATCCCCCGGATGCGGGGCGCATCGGCGTGCAAACCGCCAAGCAGGTTGTCATGCAGCGCCTTCGCGAAGCAGAGCACGAGTTCATATTGGGAACGTTCGCCCACAGGGAGGGAGATATCCTGAGCGGTGTGATCCAGCGGATAGATGTCCGTCAGATCATTGTTGACCTGGGGAAAGCGGAGGGCCTGCTTCCTCTGGCAGAACAGGTGCGAGCGGAGCACTATCGCATAGGTCAAAGACTCATGGTATATCTGCTGGAAGTGAGTCAGACTAATCAAGGCCCTCGATTACTGTTGTCCAGAACCCATCCCGGCCTGGTGAGGCGTCTGTTCGCGCTTGAGGTCCCGGAGATGAGCAGCGGCATTGTCGAGGTTAAGGCGATAGCCCGCGAGCCAGGATCTCGGACCAAGATAGCGGTGGCCGCCAAACAGGAGGAAATCGATCCGGTAGGTTCATGTGTAGGACTTCGCGGCATCAGAATTCAGAACATTATCAATGAGCTACAAGGTGAGAAGGTGGATGTTGTCCTGTGGCATCCTGATCCAAGGATATTCATTGCCAATGCACTAAGTCCAGCACCGGTATTGCGGGTAGAAACTGATCCCGCGGAAGCGGCTGCAGTGGTAGTCGTTCCAGATGGGCAATTGTCGCTCGCCATCGGCAAGGAGGGGCAAAATGCTCGGCTCGCGGCAAAGCTTACCGGTTGGAAGATCGATATCAAGAGTGCTAGCGTTGCCGAGGAAGAGATGGTTGCCCGGATGGCTGATGAGATGGCCGTAGTGCAAGAAATCGGGGAGCCCTCGGAGGGGGTTGAGGAAGCAGAGGAAGAGATGGTCGAGGAGATTATCCCTATCGAGGCTGTGACTGCCTTGGAATCCCCAGCCCCTGAAGTTGCACAGATACGTTTTGCCGAAGACATTCTCCCCCAGGCGATGAGAGACCGCATCGCGGCAGAAAAGAGCCGGAAAGACCTCGCCGATGATAAACTCAGGGGAAAGAAAAAGGCCAAGCGGGTGAAGCCACTGCCAGACGAGGTTGAGGGTGAGGCTGAGGATGAGCTATAGAGTAAGGCTGAAGGGTGAAGGGTGAAGGGTGAAGCAGTCTAACAGTCTTCAGCCTAATTCCCTTAAGCAGCATGTTCCTCAGAGAACATGTATCGCTTGCCGCCAGACAAAGCCGAAATGGGGGCTTGTGCGCCTTGTTCATACCCCGAACGGGGACATTGAAATAGATCAGCGAGGCAAGGAAGCGGGACGTGGCGCCTATTTGTGTCCGACGAGGGAGTGCTGGGAACTGGCGCTGATAAAGGATCGGAAGAATCGTCTGGCACGTGCCTTGAGAACGACGCTCACGGAGGAATATCGGGCGGCCCTCATGGAATATAGTAAGACGCTCCCCCCGAAGGTAGTTAGACTGAAGGCTGAAGCAATCTAACAGTCTTCAGCCTATTTACCTTCATATCTGGAGCGAAAGGAATTGAATGACTCAGGCATCATTGGGTAGGAATTCACCAAAGAAAGGTTCAAGGTTTAAGGTTCAAAGTTCAAGTCCCCTCTCTTCCCCAACCGTGAACCGTACACCACGGGATGAGATCGTGCTTCCCCGATCTCTCACGGTGAAGCATTTAGCAGATCTCCTCGGGATTACCCCCATCGAACTGATTAAGCGATTGATGCGAATAGGGGTAATGGCCACCATTAATCAATCTATCGACCATGAGATCGCAACCGCCATAGCAAGTGACCTGGGTCGTAAGACGAAAATCCAACCGGACGAGTCAAGAGTCAAGAGTCAAGAGTCAAGAGTCCCCCTCCCCGACTCCCGACTCCCGACTCCCGACTCCCGACTCATTACTCGTCCTGCCGTGGTTACCATTTTAGGACATGTTGATCATGGCAAGACCAGTCTCCTTGACGCCATCAGGCACAGCAATGTCGCTGATGGTGAAGTCGGCGAGATTACTCAACACATAGGTGCTTATCAGGTGACGGTTGATGGTTCGACAGGCTCACCACAAAAAATCACCTTCATTGATACCCCTGGCCATGAGGTATTTACTGCGATGCGGGCTCGCGGGGCGGGGGTCACTGACATCGCTGTTCTCGTCATTGCCGCCGATGATGGAATAATGCCGCAGACCAGGGAAGCTATAGATCATGCGCGCTCGGCGGGAGTACCCATCATCGTTGCCATCAACAAAATAGATAAACCCAATGCCGATATCGAGCGAGTGAAGCAGCAACTTGCTGAACAGAACTTGTTGGTCGAAGAGTGGGGCGGCGATGTAATCGCCATTCCAGTCTCCGCCAAGACGGGTAAGGGCCTGCCAGATTTGCTGGAGCATCTTCTCATTCTTGCCGAGTTAGCGGAACTCACGGCGAACCCTGACCTGCCGGCTGATGGCGTGGTGCTGGAAGCAAGATTAGACAATACCAGGGGACCTCTCGCCACCCTGCTGGTCCAGAAGGGAACCCTTAAGATCGGAGATACCATACTCGTGGCGGGTGCTCATTGGGGCAAAGTCAAAGCCATGTTTGATCACGAGGGCAAGCCAACTGGGTCGGCAGGTCCATCAGTACCGGTGGAAATCATGGGGCTAAGCAAGGTGCCGTTTGCCGGCGATATCTTCACTGTAGTGGACAACGAGCGTAAGGCACGAGCCATGGTGGCGGAATTCGAGGTTGAGCAGCAGATACGCACGCCTAAATCCCCCACTCTGGACGACATCTCCTCCCAGATACGTGCCGGGAAAGCCAAAGGTCTTAACCTCATCATCAAGACGGATGTGGATGGGAGCATCGAGCCGATCAGAAGATCCCTGGAACGACTGGAGAATGAGGAGGTAAGGTTAAGGATTATCCACTCGGGGAGCGGCACTATCACCGAAAGCGATGTCATGTTGGCCATTGCATCCAGAGCTATTATCATCGGTTTCAACACTCGCCCCGAGCCCAGGGCTAAACACCTGGCCGATTCGGGGGGTGTGGAGATACGCGTTTATCAGATAATCTACAGCCTCATCGAGGATATAGAGAAGACCATGACCGGAATGCTGGAGCCCACCTATATCGAGGTCATCGAGGGACATGCCGAGGTTCGTGCCTCCTTTGCCGTCAGGTATGGCAAGATAGCCGGTTGCTATGTCACCGATGGGAAAGTGAGCCGCGGGGGCCTGGCAAGGGTTCTGCGCAACGGAAAAGCAGTTCACGAATCCAGTGTGAGCAGTCTGAAACACTTCAAGGAGAGTGTCCCCCAGATGCCCGCTGGCTCCGAGTGCGGCATCGGAATCGAGGGTTTCTCCGATTTCGCTATCGGCGATATCATTGAGTTCTATCGCAAGGAAAAGCAATGAGCCGGCGACAGAAGCGGATAAATCAGGCCATTCGCCGCGAAATCAGCGAGTTGTTATTCCGCCATGTTAACGATCCCCGCATTAAGGGGTTTATCAGCGTTACCGAGGTTGACGTTTCTCCTGATTTGATGCAGGCGAAGGTATTGATCAGTGTTATGGGCAGTGAGGAGGAGAAGGCAGAGATATTTGAGGGACTCGCGGCGGCTTCTGGTTTCCTGCGTCGTGAGCTGGGTACCCGTCTTCGGTTACGTTACACTCCCAAACTCATATTTGAGCAAGATGATTATATTGAGCGCGGGGGGCGTCTGCTCCATTTGATCGAGCAGGTTGCCGATGATACGGATCGAATCAGCCCCTAACTCATTCTGCGGTCCCATCGAGCGGGAGTAGCTCAGTGGTAGAGCTCCTGCCTTCCAAGCAGGACGTCGTGGGTTCGAGTCCCATCTCCCGCTCCAACTTCCGAGTGCTGAGTTTGTTGAGTTGCCCCAGCCCGTCCCCTAACCCTGGTTTAGCACCAATTGACTGTCATGGAAATTGATTTAGCTTCAGAATTGGGCTAGATTTAGGTATTTTGGGAGCTGAGATTTCAACCTGGTCCCCATAATATTGCAGGGCTGAAAACTCTGATTCGACGGATGAATGGGCACTACTTCAAGATTAATAGTTGGCCTTCCCGATATTGAAACTGGGTGTCCCAGAGGAGTCCAGAGTCAAGGGGAGGGGGACTCCAGACTCCAGACTCTATTGTGGTTGGTGAGAAGGTGGACGTAACCGTGCGGGATGGTCTGATTGTAATCGCACTCGAGTTCTAACATTCATCTTTGCTCTCCCGAATCGGTTTTTAGCCGATTATAGTAAAAATGCCGGTAAATTCAGCCCCCTAAATTTTACAAACAAAGTACAACCTTGGCAAGCAACTGTGCGGGCTGACCTCATAAGTAGCTAGAATTCTGGCAAGGGTGTTTTTGTATGAAATGCCCTGTTCTCAGGGGCGCAGTGGCGTGTCGCGGACACGCCGTTGTAGTTACTTCTGTGAATAACGCTGGGGGCGACAGTCCCAGTGCCTGTTGCTGACAACAATCTATTTCACAGCTTGCCTATTCGTTATTATAATGATAATATAGAGTTGTACCCAGGAGGAGAGAGTTGAAA
>QLUL01000069.1 GCA_018725425.1 Chloroflexota bacterium | reverse complement strand
AATGGTCACCGGGCCATCATTATGGATCTCTACCAGCATATGTTTCTGGAATTGCCCCGTCTCGACCCTGAGTCCGGTGGAGCGGATGAAGTGAACAAAACTCTCGATCAAGACTTGTGCCTTCTCGGGTGGGGCAGCTTCAGTGAAGCTGGGGCGGCGTCCTTTCCTGGTATCAGCAAGCAAGGTGAACTGACTCACCACCAGAATCTCGCCCTCTATATCCAGTGCGGAGAGGTTGAACTTGCTCGTTTCATCAGAGAATATGCGCAGGCTGGCGGTTTTCTCCGCCACGTAGCGAGCATCGGTTTCGGTATCGCCAATTTCTACCCCGATAAAGGCAACCAGGCCCGGCCCGACCTTACCGATGATCTGCCCATCGACACTCACTGAAGCTCGAGATACTCGCTGTAGAAGTGCCCTCATCACTCGTCTTCGAAGGATGCGGCGGCTGCAGTGGGCTCTTTGGTTTCCTCGCGTTCTTCAGACTTGGTCCGCGACATGGTAGAAGATCCACTACCATAGTCGGTGACGTAGAATCCGCTCCCCTTGAAGATGATCGGGGCGGGGCGGAAGATACGCCTTGCCTCGTTCTGGCACCGGGGGCAGACACTGAATGGTTCGGTCTCAAATCCTTGTCTTATCTCAAAATTGCAATCGCAGGTCGTACATCGGTACTCGTATATGGGCATACGGGTTTATCCTCCTGGAAGATGTGTCTTTCACTGATGGTCTTACTATTAGCACTCTCAAAGGGAGAGTGCTAATATATTTTATCATCTTCTGTCCATTTCTGTCAAATGAACGCAGGCGAGACGATGGTATATCGCCCCGGCGCTGGTTAGGGTGCTCCTCATCAAGCAAACTTCATCCACCAGAAAGGGCGGGCCGTTCTCAAGTCGCATCGCCCCGATTGACTCCCCCAAAGATCGCCGCTCCTGGTTGGTAGCCTTATCGCGAAGCCGTCCTAGGGTAAGATGCGGCGAGAATTCCCTGCGTTCAGATGGAAATCCCAGGTGAATCAGGGCCTGGTCGATCCGCCTCTGCAGATTCACAACGAGTCGCACATCTCCTCCAACCCCAACCCAAACGACTCTGGGAGACATCAGATTGGGGAATGCCCCCAGCCCTTGTAACTCCAAAGTAAACGGTTTTGACTCCGCCGCTGCCTTGTCGATCGCCCGCGCGATATCAACCGTCTTCTCAGCAGGAATGTTTCCCAGAAACTTGAGTGTCAGGTGAATCGAATCGGGATCGAGCCACTTGACGGCCCTCTCCTGGCCCGGCCTGATTCTACCCAAGAGATCAGAAAGATCACGTTTAACCTGATCGGGCAGCTCGATAGCGATAAAGGCACGGATTTGTTCCATCAGCCAAGCCCCAGAAGCCTGCGGGCGTTTTCGCCCAGGATATTGTCTTTGCTTTCCTGCGGCATGCTTAAGCTTCGCAGCGATTCGACAATCCGACTCTGGGTGATGAGTGGATAATCGCTGCCGAAGAGGATCTTATCCTCTCCGACGAGCTCCGCGACGCGGGAAAAGATTTCGTATCTATACAGAAAGGGTGAGGCTGCGGTATCGAAGAAGACGTTCTGGAGGGCCTCAGCGACCTCCGGCATCAAGGCATAGAAGGGGAGTCCACCCCCCCAGTGGGCACAGACGATATGCAGGTCGGGGAAATTAGCTATGAATTGATAGAGCATTCCCGGCAGCACGTTGCCCTTACCGGGGTAGATATGCCCTACCGGCTCTGAGGAGTGGGTGAGAACGATCATATTGTGCTCCTGCGCCGCTTCGACGACAGGCGACATCAGGGCTTTGTCGCCCAGGTCGAAACCCTGCATGTGGGGCATCATCTCGCCGATGCCCCGGATTCCGCCTCTAGCGCTGCGCTCAATCTCCGATACTGCCTCTTTGGATTTTGGCTGAATGGAACAGAAGCCAATAAGACGGTCGGGGTACTTGCTTATGGACTCTATGATGTAGTCATTGGTCCTGCGGCATAACTCCAGGCTCGACCAGCCGATGTTGAGAGCAACCGAGACGTCGATAGCATCCCGGTCCATGCTGGCAATCAGGTCCTCGGCGGTGGCAAGGTCTACTTCGGGGGCAGAATAGAGGGCTTGAAAACATGGGTCCTGGCCTACCAGGTCTTCGCGTCTTTCCTTTATCTCCGGGGGAACGATATGAGTGTGGAAGTCTACGATCACGCTTGGATTATAGCAAGTTGCTTCCGGGGGAGTCAAATCGAGATAAAGGAGGCTTCTAGAGCGAGAAGCTTTCTTTTCATCTCCAGCCCATTGCTAAATCCTACCATAGAGCCGTCACCGCCAACTACCCGATGGCAGGGTACCACGATGGGGAATCGATTCCTGGCCAGCGCTCGCCCCACCGCCCGTCCTGCACGCGGGAAACCGATCTCTTTCGCTATCCAGCCGTATGTCCGTGTCTCTCCGTAAGGTATGGCGCGAGTTAGTGCCCAGACATTCCCCTGAAAGGTGGTGCAGCCGCGCAAGTCCAGGGCGTCGGGGAAGTCAACCCTCTCCCCCTTGAAGTATCCCTGAAGTCGGGGGATCAGGTTGCCGAAGAAGGAGCGGTCCGCCACAGCCTGTGGGAGCAGCCCGGCGATGTAATCACTCGCCTTTTCGCGATTGGTCTGGGGGAGGGTGATGCGGGAGAGTCCTTCCGCGGAGCCAGCGATCGCTACCCAACCAAATTCGGTGTTAAATATGGTGTAATATAACAAATGCAGATCCTTTATAACTCCTAAGTAACTAGAATTCTGCCGAGGGTGTTTTCGTATGAAATGCCCTGTTCTCATCCAAGTACCGACTACTGTCATCGTGGAGATGCCGTCGTAGTTACTTCCGTGAATAACGCTGGAGGCGACAGCCCCAGAATCGTTGCTATTTAGCCACAGGGCACACCGAGATACGGGTAGCGGGTAGTAGGTAGCGTGGTAGCGTGTAGCCTCCCTTCCCCTACCTGTTTCTCTGTGAACTCTGTGGCTTTACGTCTTAAGAAGTGCGAGAGCCTTCTCCACCACCGCTTCCACAGTCAGACCCAGCCTTTCGTAAACTATTTCTGCCGGTGCTGAAGAACCAAAGCGAGACACCCCCATGGCGAGTCCATCCAGACCGGTGTATCGCTCCCACCCCAGAGGCGTACCGGCTTCGAGCGAGATACGTGCCCTTATTTCGGGGGGCAAAACCTGGTTGCGATACTCTTCCGGCTGGGCATCAAACAGCTCCCACGAAGGCAGGGAAACAACCCTCGCCAGGACACCCTTTTCCTGCAGTATTTGCCCGGCTTCCAAGTCAATGTGGACCTCCGAGCCGGTGCCGATAAGGATCACTTCCGGTGAGGTCGATGCTTCCCAGAGAACGTATCCGCCACGTTGCACACCGCTTGCTGAAGCCAATCTTGAGCGATCCAGCACCGGCAGATTCTGACGGCTCAAAACCAATGCCGTGGGACCATGGCGACGCCTCAGAGCCGTTTTCCAGGCTTCGGCCGTTTCAGTGGCATCGGCAGGACGCAGTGTTACCAGATTTGGCACCGATCTCAGGCCAACCAACTGCTCGACGGGCTGGTGTGTTGGCCCATCCTCCCCCACACCAATAGAGTCGTGAGTGAAAATAAATATCACTCGCAGCCCCATCATCGCTGCCAGACGCACCGGCGGGCGCATATAGTCATAAAAAATGAGGAAGGTTGCGGTATAGGGAATCATTCCGCCATGAAGGGCCATGCCGTTGGCGATTGCCCCCATGGCGTGTTCGCGGACGCCGAAGTGTATGTTATGACCGGCATAGTCCTCCGGCCCATAGTGCCCACGGTCTCTCATGATGGTCCTGGTGGAAGGTGCAAGGTCTGCCGAACCGCCGGTAAGGGAATGAACCTTCGATCCAATGGCATTGATGATCAGCCCTGATGCTGCACGTGTGGAGATCGGCTTTTCCTGAGCGGAGAACAAATCGTCGAGATGCTGATCCCAACCATCCGGCAGATTCCCCGCTAGGTCTTCCCCCAAGCATCTTGCCCCCTCAGGAAACTCCCTACGGTAGGCTTCCAGTTTGTTTTCCCAATCTTGTTGCCATACTTTCCCCCGTTCCATAGCCTGCCGGAAATGAGCCAGAACATCCGACGGCACGGTGAATGACTCCTTGAAGGGCCACGCCAGATTCTCTTTGGTTAGAAGGACTTCTGCCTCGCCCAGTGGCTCACCATGAACACCAGCGGTGTTCGCTTTGTTTGGGCTGCCGTAACCGATAATCGTCTTGCATATGATCAGACTGGGACGATCTGTCTCCCTCTGTGCTCGCCGTATGGCGTCATCAATTGCATCCAGATCCATGCCATCGATGGGCCCTACGACTTGCCAGCCATACGCTTCGAAACGCTTGCTCACGTCCTCCCTGAAGGCAATATCGGTATGCCCTTCGATTGAAATATCGTTGTCGTCGTACAAATAGATAAGCTTGCCCAGGCGAAGAGTCCCCGCTAGTGAAGCTGCCTCTGAGGCAACGCCCTCCATGAGGTCGCCATCGGAGACGATAGCGTAGGTATAATGGTCTATGATCTCATATCCTGGCTGGTTATAGTGCTGTGCCATCATTCTTTCGGCAATGGCCATACCCACGGCGTTAGCAAACCCCTGACCGAGAGGCCCTGTTGTCGCTTCCACACCAGGGGTTAATCCGTACTCCGGATGCCCCGGGGTCTTGCTTTCCCATTGTCGGAAATGCTTGATCTCCTCAAGGGACAGCTCATATCCTGTAAGGTGCAAGAGGGCGTACAACATGGCTGAGGCGTGTCCTGCCGAAAGAATGAATCGGTCCCGGTTCGGCCATTTCGGGTCGGCGGGATTATGCTTCAGAAACCTGTTCCATAACACATAGGCCATCGGTGCCATGCCCATGGGCGCTCCCGGATGGCCGGAATTTGCTTTCTGGACCGCATCAACGGCCAGAAAACGGATGGTGTTGATACAGAGCTCGTCTATTGTTCCCAGCATATACGAAGTTTTGGCGTAGCCGAAATTTGGGCGAACGACGTGATAGTACTTCCTTAGGAAAGGGGATATTGCACGATAAGCGCCTATAATCGTCCTGGCTGGAGGCGTTTGTTCATAAGTCAATTTAAGATCATTTCTCCCTTGCTCTCCTGTTTTTCAGCTAGAGAATAGATACGGTACCAGCAGACGAACGAAACTAATACTGCAGCCATAAAATGCAGTTGAAATATATAGATAATCGACCAGTGGACGTCCCTAAACCAAAGCCATCCAATAGCGCTATTAGCAAAAGTATGCAACGCCATTGCTTTTAAGGCTCCTAATGCCCATCCCCTGGCAACGCTCCTTCCGGTGGTCTTATACAGGTACATAGTATACAGATGGACAGTAGGGAAGGCAATATAGAGAATTATACCTGCCAAGCGCTCGCTTACAAAGCCTACCCAGTCCCAAGAAGGTATTCCCAACCGATCTGCGCCTAAATAGCCTACCAGGACAGTTCCTGCGATGAGGGAGCCAACCCCCGTAATTGCGCCTAATTCAAGCACCGAAACCAAAGAGGTAAAGAGCTTCGCTCTTAGTTTGTTGAACGGCAGAAACCATATCCCCCTCGTAAGGGTTTGATCTATGGTTGTTACAAACATAGCCGCAGCAATTATCAACCATACCAACAATGAAGTCGAGAAGGGAATAGCATGGGGTTCCTCAACGGGGATTTGGTTTAGAATAAACTCTTGAAACGGGAGTCTTAGTAAAACCCCTGCAACAAATAGGATTCCAGGCAACACACACCACTTGAGGTCGGTTTTTCTTCCTAGCAAGAAGTGAGTATAGGCGTAGAAGAAGAGCACTGCCCCTGCTGTCACGATAACTACAGGTATGAGCCACATCATTCTTTCCCTTCCTCTCTTTTTATCTCCAAAAAAAGCCCTTTATGGAATGCCCACCTTCTACAAAGCATACAGCGCTCATACGTATGCGTAAAGAGCTGAAATCTGAACTTTAGAAACGGTACTTCGTAAACACCGTTACACCTCAAGCATTTCACTGACTTAAGACTTCTCATGGTAATCCTCCTTGTATAATATACTGAACCTGCATTATATACTGAACCTGCATTTTCCCTTTTACGACCGCTCCTGTCTCTGGACAACTCACCCCAATTCAACGGATGTTCCGCCAGATGGTTGTTATTCCCTGAAGCTGAATCGCAGCTAAATCAAATGTGTCGAC
>QLUL01000068.1 GCA_018725425.1 Chloroflexota bacterium | reverse complement strand
CTCGTCAACCCAGGCGCCATACCTGACGGGTGGCGGTGGTGGCTCGATCACCACCGGCTCGACCACTGGTGGCTCAACCACCTGTGGCCGCGGACATCCCATAGCAAATACACTGACCACCAGCAAAGCGGTCAGCAGCAATGACATGCTAACTTTCAGTCTTGCCATTTACCTTTTCCTCCTTTTGTTATACTTTCCCATGTTCTTTCCCTTGATTAGAATGAACCCTGTTGCTCTATCTTCCCACCCCCTTTCCGAGGCCGGTTATTCGAGGGCCTCGATTCTAGCTTCATTTTATTGCTTCGTCTTGGCCTGCCTGCTAGAATCGATACCCGAGTGCCATTCCCTACCATTCCCCATGACAACCCTTCCCCCCTCATCCCCTTTGCACGGCCTCTTTTTTGCAAGTCAAGTGTTATTATAACACCGTTAAGTATACCATATGCTTGTGTATTTGTCAAGCCTTTTTTGCAAGTTAAGTGTTATTATAACACACTAAGGTTCTGCGTGTCAAGCTATCTAATTTGTCCTTAATCCGTGGATTAGAGAGCCGGTTTACATCTGGATCAGATTGGGGTAAACTATCACCCAAGAAGTGATTTAGATCGTGAAGCAAAAGAAGTCACTTTTGGGTGTAACGCTTACTGGGGGGTTAGAAGAGGAAATGACCGCATGGGCAGGAACCTCGCTCCTGATAGAAATAGGGCGAAAGTGTGGAGCGATAGAGATAGCAGAGAGGGTACTACCCCCAAAGAAGTCAGACAAAGGGTTAACGCAAGGGCAAATGGTGGAGTCTTTTGTTCTTTTGAGTGCCGTGGGTGGGGACTGCATTGATGATATGGAGCAATTACGGTGGGATAAGGGATTAGTAGCGATGGTGGGATACACCCCCCTAGGAGACGGCAAGGCAATGGCTGGACAAATTTCATGATGAGGAGCTGATGGCAGGGCGGCCGCTGCAGGGTTCATTCCTTCCCCCGGAATCGAAGCCTTTAGCAGGGCTAAAGGAAGTAAACCGGCGAGTGATATGGGCTTATGTCGAGGCAACAAAACCGGAACGGGAGGTAACCTTTGATATAGATGCCCAGGTGGTAGAGACATCCAAAGAGGATGCCCAGTATTGTTACAAAGGACACAAAGCTTTTCAGCCGGCGGAGGTAAGCTGGGCAGAGACTGGGCTGGTGATGGTTGATGAGTTTCGAGAGGGGAATGTGCCCGCTTCTAAGGGTGCAATAAGGCTGGTAGATGAGGCTTATGAGATGCTGCCGCCGGGGTCATGGCGGGTAAAGGTAAGGTCTGATTCAGCAGCTTACGAGCAGGGGAATCTAGACCACTGGCACAATCGGGGATGGGAGTTTGGGGTGAGTGCTGATATGAGTCCGCAACTTAGACTGGAGATTGAAGCCTTACCAGAAGATGCCTGGAAAGTGTGGAAAGAAGAGAAACGAGGGATGGTGCGAGAATGGGCTGAGGTGCCGTATGTGCCCGGCAGAAAATATGAGAAGAAAGATGCTCATCCCTACCGCTATCTGGCGATCAGGGCACGTCGGCAGCAAGGGGAGCTATTTGAGGAAGGAGTGAAGGTACGTCACTGTGCTATCGTAAGCAACAATTGGGATATGGATGGGCAAGCTCTACTGAAGTGGCAACGAGGCAAAGCAGGTACTATTGAGCACGTTCATCATATTCTAAATAATGAACTAGCAGCAGGGGTGTATCCCAGCGCTAAACATGGGGCAAACGCTGCCTGGTTAAGGCTGCAGGTGCTGACCCACAACTTGCTCCAACTGCTGAAGGTAGTTGCCTTGCCGCAAGAATATGCTACTGCCCGCCCCAAGCGGCTAAGATTTGCCATCTTTACTCAGTTTGGGCGAGTAGTGCGTCATGCTGGTCAGGTCTTGCTGCGGTTTGCTAGCGAGGTCTGGAATGCCCTAATTGGTCCAGGACACCGTAGCATAGGAGCGGTGAGATGGGATACTAGCTAAGGCATACAAATATCGGTCTCCATCCACTAAACAAACAGAAAACAGAGCTGGTTTATCCTCCAGAGGGGGGAAGTTTACCTCACGAAGGCCAGGATGGTCAATTATTAGCTAATCAGCACCCGCAGAAGCCCACAGTGGCGGGATAAAAGTGCCTTTTAGTAGCTCAATCTTGCCTGGTTTACTTGGCACCTGAAATCTTATGCCCGCAAAATACCCATAATCGCTCTCAGCCTCGTTTTACTCGACTTGACTCACGGATTAAGGGAATTCGGGAGGCGTTGAAGTTCGGGGTTAGCTTTAGCGGTATGGGTTATGGGTAATAGATAATGGATGATGGGTAATAGAGGTCTGCCATCGTGACAACGGGGGTTAGGATGTGCTTCTATTAACCTATAGTATTACCTTGCGCAGAAATAGTTCCCTTAAGTCGAATGGGACTCTGTTCCTGACGGCTGAACGCTTGCAAATAAAAGGAGAAGGATGAAATGCTGGAAGTAGTCAATCTGGTGAAGCATTACGGCAAGATCAGGGCGGTCGACGGTATCTCGTTCACCGTGAAACCCGGTGAGGTGTTCGGCTTTCTGGGCCCGAACGGCGCCGGCAAGACGACCACCATCAAGGTCTGCACCGGACTGCTGAAGCCGACAAACGGCCAGGTCAGGGTGGCCGGGTTCGACATCGCCTCAGAAACCGTCGAAGCGAAGCGGAATCTGGGCTATGTGCCGGACAATCCGTTCATGTACACCAAGCTGACCGCACGCGAGTTCCTTCAGTTTGTCGGGGCGGTCTATCTGGGGAAAGGCCACGCCGGGATAGACGGGCGGATAGACGAGGTCCTGGCGATGGTCGGCCTGGCCGAGCGGGCCGATGAGCTGATCGAGAGCTATTCGTTCGGCATGAAGCGCAAATCGACCCTGTGCGCAGCCATCCTCCACCGTCCCAGAGTGCTCCTGCTCGATGAGCCGACCGCCGGGCTCGATGCGCTAAGCGCCCGCCAGGCCAAGGACGCCTTCGGGCAACTCGCCCGCTCCGGGAGCGCCATCCTGCTGACGACTCACATCATGGAGATCGCCGAACGGCTCTGCGATCGTGTCGGCATCATCAACAACGGCAAGCTGATAGCGGTTGGCACCCTCGATGAGCTGAAACATCAGGCCAGTGCCCCCGGCTCGACGCTGGAGGACGTCTTCCTCTCCCTAACAGAGACTGCGGACGACAATGCGAGGAGAGATCAAACATGAGCCACCTGGCACTGCTGTTTAATCTCCACAAGCAGATACTCATCAACACCTACTGGCGCACTCGCCGCCAGCAGATTATCACCACGCTGTTCCTGTGCGGGGCGATTGCCCTCGTGCTGGGTGGTGGTTACGCTATACAACGGTTCCTGCTCACCGAGGCACTTGATTTCGTTCCAGCAGTAATCTTGTTTGGCTTCATACTGTTCTGGATCTTCGCCACCGCGTTCACCGAGAGCCTCCCAAACCTGGTCCCCCGCTTCTACCGCTCCCCTGACCTGAACTATCTCCTCGCCCTGCCGATCCCGGCCAATCGGGTGGTTGCGATTAAGTTCCTTGTCGCACAGTTACAATCCGTACGCGGTGTGCTCTTTCTTACCCTGATGCTGCTGGTTGCGGTCGGCTGGGCACTCGGAGCCCCCTGGTATTACTACCTCCTGCTGCTGCCCGCCTTCCAGTTGTTCGCCCTCATCCCGGCGGGTCTTGGTCTCTTGCTCGGCATGGCGCTGCTGCGGGTGATGACTGCCAGGACATTTGTGCGGCTCGCCGGGATTCTAACGTGGTTACCCTTCGTGGGTATCTGGGTGATCCCAGAAGTTATCGGGGAGGATCTGCTGCCATTGATCATCCGCGTCCTCGACTTTTTCGCCTGGCTGGACCCTGTCTGGGCCGAGCTGATTCCGCTGGTATCGGCCGCCATGTTCTTCAATGCCATCGCCGCCGGGGAGCTCATCCAGGCCGGTCGCCCCCTGCTCATGCTCCTCCTGGTAAGCGGAGTCACCATGGCAATTATCTTATGGCTTGCCCGCCATCTCTTCTACCAGGGCTGGCTCATCACGCAATCGGCCCCCAGCAAGACCGTCCGCGCACCCAGGAGAAGATCGGCTGCCCCGCGGCGAACAATCGCCCATGCCCCATGGTATGCGCTGGTGGTAAGCGAATGGCACTTTGCAGTGCGCAATGGGGAGATGAGGCTCGCCTTTCTTGGCCTGCTGGCCATGTTTGCGGCGTTGATCTTTGTGCTCGCCGAGGGCATCATACTGGGAGAGGAGCCAGCGGCCGCCATGGTCGTACTGACCATCGCCGCGGCGATCCTTATCGGGCGATCCTTATCGGTGGTAGCATGGCGCTCCTGTTTGTACCCCCCGAGGCCCAGTCCGTCAGATCAACAACATCAATAATGAAGAACCGATTATGGCTCTTTAAGTCCCTCCCGCTCAGTGCCCGGGAGGTTGTCCTCGCCACCGGCTTCAAGGTGGTGGGGCCGGCGTTTCTCCTGGGAGCCGTCGGGATACTCGTCTATGCCATTATCAGCGGGTCGGCGTTCATCCACACTATTGCCGCACTGGTGGGGTATCTAATGCTCCTCTGTGGACTGTCGGCGCTAATCATCGGGCTTGACTTCTGGGAGTACGCTAAAGAGGGCCACCCGTTGCTAGTCGGCGCGGTGCAACTTTTGGTTCCCAAGGGCTACCTGCTGGCCACTGCCGCTCCGCTCACACTCTATCTCTTGAGCGATGTTATTCCCCTGCTGGCGGCATTCAGAATTGAGGCCCTGTTTGCAATTGGACTAATCACCTGGCCTGTGCTTTCGTGGCGATCGGGGGCGGCTTCCGGCTGGCTGTCCGCAGTTGGGAGGCGATGGAGATTTGACCGAGCGGTGTGAACTTACCTGCCGGCTCTATCCAGCGGCCAACATGGCGATCATGTCGTTGCGGAACGTATTCTGAGTCTGAGCTTTGTCCCTACCGTTCAGCACGATGTTCAGATATATCAGTTCAGCGGCTCGATCTTAGCTAGAGGCACTTGACCTTCTGCCCTGTGCCAGTCGTCCAGCAGTTCCTGTTGGTGGAGAGTGGTCCATTCGATCACAAGACCGAGGGCACGCGGAGGCAGCCGACCGGCAAATACCGAAAGGTTGCGGATATTGATGAGGGCTTGATCCCCTCCGTAGAAAGCGTGGAAGTGGGGTGGGTTGTGATCATCAAAGAACATCTTGATCACAATCCCGAAGAATCTGGAGATCTCAGGCATGGACTGACTCTTGCCTCAAGCTGGGGAAGATATCTTCGGGTCTCTGCCCCGTAGCCTGCAAATAGAGGGCGTCGGGGCACAGATCGATCCCCTCCCTCCAGACCAACTCACCCGACGAGCCGATCCGAACTTCCCGGAAGGAGCAGTAGTCATTCCACAGAGCGAATACTCCCTTGCCTACCAAGTGAGAAAGGTCGACAGTCCCACGCTTGCCGTCGGCGAACGTCAGGTACAGCCTGTAAACTTCTAGCACCTTGACATCTGTTATTTTGTGCATATGTCAGCCCCCTCAATTTCTACTTTAGCACAGGTGCCTCGAATACGCAAGTGGACGAATAGCCTCGACCTCGCCGCCTTGCAGGCAGGGCTCTTTTCAGGAAAAGACGACAAGGAGGAAGAAATGAATGGTCGCGAAATCAGTGAGATGATTCCCTTACTCTTGTTATAGTCAACCGCATAAATCATTACACAACCTTGGCTGTCATTGCGAGCGAAGCGAAGCAATCTGACTGGCCTTTTGGCGAGATTGCGTCGTCGCTTGCGCTCCTCGCAATGACACAGTGCAGTTAGGGTAAGACTGTAGGTAGGATTAGCCAGATAAGCCCGTATTGCCTCCCGGATAATGGACACCTTTGCCTCATACCAAGCTCCCGTTCGCAACTTGTGCATCTCCAAACGCAGAGATGCCCGCAGCGCCTAAAGAAAGTGATTCTTCTGCGCCACCGCCTTCCGTACCTGCGCCCGCTCAATCCCGCAGCACTGCTTGATCCCCCAATGATACACCTCGATCCCTCCCCCGCTCCTGATAGCTGAAAGCTGAATACTTACTGACCCCTGTCTACTGATCCCCGTGAATGTGGTATAATTGTAGGAGCAGTAGCCTATTATACCACGATCGCTGAGTCTCTGGGAACTTCGAGGGGGAACATTGGTCTACATTCTTTACGGAGAGGACAACTTCTCGATCAAAGAGTCCCTGACTAAGATCAAGGCCGATTGCGGCGGGGCGGAGTTGGGAGAGTCTAATGCCATCCTGTTTGACGGAGGTAAAGTCAGCCTCAATGAACTT
>QLUL01000067.1 GCA_018725425.1 Chloroflexota bacterium | reverse complement strand
ATTTTCTCCGAATAGTCAAGTGGTACCCAAGAAATTGGAGCGCCTGTCTATATTATGATGCACGATTTTCTCCGAATAGTCAAGTGGTACTCAAGAAATTGGAGCGCCTGTGTAGTTACAAATGTTCCACGGTGACCAGCTTGTTATGTCGTTTCAGTTGTTCTATCACCTCCTCTATGTAAATCTGGCGCATGGGTTTGCCACGCACCACATCGGCCAACTGGTGTGGATTGATAGCATTACCCACGATGAGGTGGATCTCATCCGCTTCCAACAGAAGACGCGCCATCCGAGTGCCCGCATCCCGCGCCGGGGGAAGATCGTGGATGGACTCTGCCTTTTGCAGTTGTTCCGCTGCCGAACTCAAAGTAAGAATCCCCTCGGTCACTAAATCCACGCCTTCCAGGCGAGCGATCGGGGGAATTTTGCTGGATGACGAGGATCTGGAATGTTTTCCGGGGGACTGCCATTCGATCACCAGTTCTTGTCCTAACTCTCGTGCCGCCATGTGGGCGGTTGTCCCGCCGCAGATGGCCTTGATGCCCTCGGCCGACATCAATTTGCTGACCACCAGGCTATCGAGTTTTGGGTCTGATGGTGGTCCAGCGAGGATGGTGGCCGTGCGAGCCTGCCGCACCCACATGCCAATGACCGTGGCATCGTCGCCAGGGGTGCCATTGTACAGCTTGAGACAAGTTTCACTGAGAGCACGGGTCAGTTGATAGGCATCGCCGCGTGTGGCTACCCAGCGCCGTACCGACACAGCGACGTTTTTCCACCCCCAGCCCATGCGGTAGAGTCCCCCTACCCCGGCGTGGACGTAGCCATCGCTCAACATAGCCATGTAATCACCCTCTTTCAGCATGAAGTGACTCTCACGGACGGTCCGCCCGGTCACCACGCGCTCAAGTTTGGGTAACTCAACTATCTGGTGGTCACGGATCATAATCAGCGGCGGGCTGTCGTATTCCACTAGGTGCGCTTCGCGCCCATGAAAAACCTGCAACACCGCAAAGGTGGCGTAGGCCAGTCGCCGCACCTGGCATTCGGGCAGGGTGGCGACCAGCGTTTCGATCACCTCATCAACGGTGCTTCCTCGCTCCAGCATCGAAGCGGCGATTTCAGTGGTGAGGGTGGCCAAAATGTTGGCCTTGACCCCACTGCCCAATCCATCCGAGAGCACAACAGTCAAGATGTTAGGAGCCGTGGTGACTTTGACCCAATCGCCGCACAGCTCCTCACCGTGCTTATTCAGGCTATCCCAGGCTACTTCAACTATTTGTCTCATCCTGATCCTACGATTCTTTCATCAAGCGAACCAGGCGGGTGAGCAGGGTCTTGGTCTCGGCCGTGGTTTCGCCTAACAGTCCAGCAATCTCGTGAGCCACACGCATCTGCTTATTGATCACCTCCTGGGTACGTTGGAGGGTCTCAGCACGAATGCGCTCCATTTCCTCACGATCGTGTTCGCGCTCGGTCACATTACTCAGGATGGCTACCATCAGGTTCTCGCCCCCTACGGGCATGATGCTCTGCGCCACTGTCAGGTCGTCTCGCAGGCGCACGATTTTGTTCAACATAGGCCGCCCGGTGTCCCGAACGGCCAGGAAATCATCCACGGTGGGGATGATCTCACGCAACGGCTTGCCCCGGATTGCCAAGCGATGGCAGTGAAACATCTGCTCAGCAGATCGGGATATATCCTGCACGTGCAGGGCCTTGTCCACAACCAGGATGGCATCAGGGGTGACGTCCATCACCACGTTGGTCAGCGATTCGGCACGGGTGCGCATGTAAGGAATGCACATGGTTGTCTCAGCCATACCCTGCAGGACGGCAACGGCTTTCTGGCGACAAGAGTCATAACCACACGCCCCACAGTTCAGCCCATCCTCCGGCGAGTACTTTTCCACCCGACGCAGTACTTCCTGTATCTGCTCCTCGGTGCATTCCGGGATGGGGACACTGCGATCGCGATATACCCGCTCCAGCGACGGCCACTGGTCGCGGGTAGGCAGCGGTTGCGGCTGGCGACGTGTGGCGTAGGCTATCACCCGCTGGCGGGCGAGGACCACGCTCTTTTGATCCATCATCGCCGGGCCGTTGATACATCCTCCCTCACAGGCCATCAACTCTACCAAGCAGGCTGCCAACGCACCCGAGCGTATTCCCTCTAGCACATTCCGGCAGGTCGCTATGCCGGAGCCGATTACAATGTGACCGGCGAGGATATCGGTGTCCATTTGGGCTGTGCCCACCAATCCCCCTTCCAGGGGAAAGAGACGGGCACAGACCCGCTGTACAGGCTCCGGCTCTGGTTGGGCCGCCGGGAACGCCACCCCGACTTCCTGCATCCACTGCTCCAGCTCGGTAAAAGTGAGCACCGCATCCACTACGCCGGGTTCGTCCACACTTTCGTCCTTCTTGGCGATGCACGGCCCGATGAACACGATAAATACGTCATCACCGTATTGCTGGTGGAGATACCGCCCGTGGGCAGTCATCGGTGAGACGATGGGCGCCAAATGAGGAATGAGATCCGGGTAGTACTTCTCCACCAGTTCGTTCACTACCGGACAGGAAGAGGTAATAATCGGCCATAGCTCCGCTTCCCGGGCGGCCAACTCGTCGTGGGCCAGCGCGACCATTTCCGCTCCGAAGGCGGTCTCGCCGGCAGCGGCAAATCCCAGAACTGCAAGGAGCTGTTCCATCTGAGCAAAGGAGGTCATCTCGAAGTAGGCCGGCAGCGACGGGGCTACACTGGCGACCACGGTGCGCCCGGCATGCAAGGCCGCCTTGACAGCGGGCAAATCATCGCGGGACACCTTGGCCCCCTGGGGACAGGCCCGCACACAACTGGCACAGACGATGCACAGCTCATCTACGACCTCGGCCTGACCGCTTATCACCCGGATCGCTTTCACCGGGCAGGTGCGCACACAACGATAGCAATCCTGGCAACGAGCCGGATTGGTACTGACGACTCCCATGTTACTTCGCTCCTTGCCCAAGGCGGGATACTACCTCGTTGCGAAAGAAAGATTCGGCATCATCAGGGTACACTTCAGGATACACCTGGTCGGCCACGCGAACGGAGACCCCCATAGAACAGTGCTCCATGCAAAAGGCGCCCGTCAACTCTACTCGATCGCCCAGTCCCTCCTGTTGAATCAGCCGCTCAAAGGTTTCGGCCAGTTTGTCCGATCCGCGCACGTAGCACGAACTCCCTACGCAAATGACAATCGTCAACATAAATGTTTCTCCCGACCTCGGCCGGCCCCATCTTCCGTTCCCGCTCCACCGGATGTTGAGTTTATTGAGTTTATTGAGTTTGTTGAGTTTACGGTGACCTTACGCTGGGTGATGTGATGGGAGAGTGCGGCCAGTTCGGTGGCCAGGTCCTCGTTCTTGACTAACACGTCCTCCGGCACCACGATGCGGCACGGTGCGAAGTTCCAGATTACCTTGATGCCTGCGGCGACCATCGCCTCGCTCACCTCCTGGGCGGACTTGGCCGGCACGGTGATGATCCCCATCTAGATGTGCAGTCGTTGGGCCAGGTTGATCAGCTTCTCCACCGGAAATATCTGCCGGTCGCCCACGGTTTGCCCCACCTTGGTCGGATCGCTGTCAAAAAGGGCGATAATCTGTAACCTGTAACGCGCGAAACCGGGGTAGAGAGCCAATGCCCGGCCCAGGTTGCCCACGCCCACCAGCACAGCTTCCTTGTCGTTCACCAGTCCCAGGAATTCCTCCAGGTGCGCTGCCAGCGATCTGGCATCGTAGCCCACCCCCGGGCGGCCGTGTTCCGAAAGGTAACGCAGGTCCTTGCGCACCTGCGCGCCGGGCATACCGACACTCCGCCCAAGGTTGTCGGAAGAGACAAAAGGAACCCCTTCCTCAATGGCTTGCAACAAGCGGCGGTAGTAGACCGGCATGCGGTGCAGAGCCGGCTGAGGGGCAGCCCATTGGTTCTTATGTTTCGTTCTACCCGCAAGCAAGATACTTCGTGCCATTCTGTACGAAGTATAACACACTCCTGAAGGAAGGTCAATCTCCCTGTGCTGGCAAGCTCACCTCGTGAGACCTCAAATGACTGCGGCTGTCGAACTCGCCTGGGGGAGCGGTTGTGGAAGTGGTGATCGGTACCTGGTGCACAATTTGCGAAAATCTGAAGCGGGCGACACCACCGGCACTTGACAATTGATTTCAATATGGTTAGGACTTACGCAGTTGAAAGCTGATGCTTAGTTGTTTAGCCGACTTTTTGAAGCTATGGCATAGCCAACTGCGTAACTCCTGATTTATGCCAGGCTGGCTGCTGATTCTTGGGCACCAACCTAAAATAAGCGAACCATGGGGATCTAAGTTTGGGTTACCTACTTAAATCATTTGACACGGAGCCTTTGCAAAATGGACCTTAGTGGTCTATAATGGATGTGGGAGGGATCGCATAGTGGTCTAGTGCGGCCGCCTGCTAAGCGGTTACCCTGAGAAATCGGGGTCGTGGGTTCAAATCCCACTCCCTCCGCCAGAATTGGATATACCATGATTGAGTTTGGAGTCAACCCCATACTATTTGCTATCGGTCCCTTTGAACTGCGGTGGTACGGGATTATGATTGTCCTTGCGGTTATCACCGGGATTTCAATGACCGTGATAATGGCAAAAAGGGAAGGCGTCGGCAACATCACCAGGTACCAGATAGTGTCCATCGCTATCTGGGTGATTCCCGGCGGGATAGTGGGGTCGAGGTTACTTCATATCATTGACATGTGGGTCACCACTGGGAATCCGGGGCCGCTATTGGGCGGTGAGGGTGCGACTATCTTCGGGGCAATTCTGGGAGGAACCCTGGCTGCGAGCATAGCCGCCTGGGTTATGGGTATCTCTATAGGCCACTTTGCCAATATCGTTGCTCTTGTTTTACCTTTAGGTCAGGCGATAGGCAGAGTCGGCTGCACCCTGAATGGCTGTTGCTATGGGGAACCCACCGCTCTACCGTGGGGCGTCGTATGGACTCATCCTAACTCTTACGCTTATCGGGACACGTTCCTGGCCGGAGTCGCCGTCCATCCAACACAGGTTTACGAGATTATCTGGAACGTCCTCTTTGTCTTCGCCGCGGTCTGGCTGTTGCGAAAGCGGCTGCTGAGAAGGGGTTGGACACTTTATCTCCTCTATATCTCCGTTTATTCCTTCGGCCGCTTCTTCATCACCTTTTTGAGGGTGAATGAGCCGTTTCTGTTTGGCCTGCAACAGGCTCAGGTCGTATCCCTCCTGGTATTGGCCATAGCGATCCCTCTGCTTGTTTATCTCCTCAGGAAACCCGCTCCGGCGCCATTGGTCGCTGCTGCCCAGCAAGAAGATTGAGCTCCGTTGGGAGTTCTTCCATGGTTTTTCGCTGGATGATCAGTTGCAGCGTATCCGGGCAAGCAACCCGCGGCTTCTGATGTCTGGGATTGTTCACATTTCTCCAGTGTTATGCCAAGTAGCACCCGGCCTTCGGGTCGGGTGAGGATTAAAGCCAGAAAGGATTATGACAAGCAGAAAAGAAATTTTCTTACTCGATCTCCATCGCCTCCCAGCTTCTCGTCGCAAGCTTCCATCCGCCCCAGATCGCAAGCAAGCTCACCGCAGGCCAACTTATCAGTCCGCCAATCAGGAGAGGCTGGATCCGGAAGAAAGCCAGCCAGGGAATCCCGCCGAGCAGGTAGAGGGTGAGCGGTCCGGCAGCGGCAATAAAGTAAGCTATAGGGACCAATGTATCCAACAGATTAGCGATCAGCGGATTGATCTTCCCTGCCCGGGCGTAACCCCAGAACTCCTGTCCGGTGCTGCCCACGGAGCTGCCGAGCAGGAGCAATAAGAGGCCGATCACCGCAAGGAGGGCGTGGACGAGCGCCACCTCCGCCACCAGGGCGTAGATCAGTATCCCCACCGCTCCGAGCAGGAATGGCACCACCATTATCTTCACCACAGCGATAAGGACGACCTCGGTGGTGGTAAGTGGTAGCGCCTTCGTCAGCCACATGCTCCGCCTGAGGAGCTGATCCATTGCCTTGCTGCTCCCCGCTTGAGCAAGCTGAGCCGCTGGAAGAAAGAGGATCACTACCCCCATCGGCAGCAGCACCGCTGCGTAGAGCACGAGCACCACCAGCCCAGCCGCTGGCGAACCCCCCAGCCAGTCGAGCAGGCGACCATCGATAAGGAAGACGACGGCCGCCACATAGCCGGCCAGCATGCCGAAGAAGGTGAGCCGCATCTCCTCGTTGCGCAAGGCGCGGCGCCATTCGGTGAGCACAGCGGCAATCCAGGGAGGGTGTA
>QLUL01000066.1 GCA_018725425.1 Chloroflexota bacterium | reverse complement strand
ATAACGCCTCTGGGACTCAACGTTGACCAATACTGGCAGGGCCTGGTAGAGGGAAGGTCTGGTATCGGGCGAATCACCCATTTCGACCCTTCTAACCTCTCCTGCAAGGTCGCTGGCGAGGTGAAAGGCTTCGACCCGGTGAATTTCATGGAGCGTAAAGAGGCACGACACATGGGTCGGTTCAGTCAGTTTGCAATAGCCGCTGTGGGGATGGCTGTAGAGGATGCCGAGCTCAATCTGCTAAAGGAGGACCCGGAACGGCTGGGCGTGTACCTGGGCAACGGTATCGGAGGGCTACCTGAGATCGAAGATGGCTGCCGGACATTGACTACCAGAGGCGGGATGCGGCTCAACCCCTTCTTCATGCCTATAATTCTGACCAACCTGGCTGCCGGTCACGTAAGCATTGCATTCGGACTTAAGGGATACACCTCTACGGTGTCAACGGCGTGTGCTGCCGCTACTCAGGCCATCGGCGAGGCCGCGGAGGTGATTCGACGGGGCAGCGCTGAGGTGATGGTCGCCGGAGGCACCGAGGCGGGAATAACGGCGATCGGTATCGCCGGTTTTGCCGTGATGAAGGCGCTGACCAGCCGCAACGAAGAACCCACTAAAGCCAGCCGTCCCTTCGATGCCAACCGGGATGGGTTCGTTCCTGCCGAGGGGGCAGGGGTTCTTGTCTTAGAAAGCCTTGAACACGCCACCAGTCGCGGCGCTCCGATTCTGGCTGAGCTAGCAGGTTTCGGCATCTCCTCCGATGCCTATCATGCGGTGGCTATCGACTCCGATGGGGCCATGAGAGCCATGCGATCGGCGATTGAAGATGCCGGGCTGGCCCCCAGCGATATTGATTACATCAATGCTCACGGGACATCAACTCCTCTAAATGATGTCTCCGAGACTCGGGCAATAAAGAGACTCTTTGGGGACCATGCCTATAAAGTATCCATCAGTTCCACCAAGTCTATGATCGGGCATCTCCTGGGGGCTGCCGGGGGAGTGGAGGCCATTGCCTGTGTGAAGACGCTCAACGAGGGAATTGTCCATCCAACCATCAACTACGAAACCCCTGACCCGGAATGCGACCTCGATTACGTGCCTAATGTGGCTAGCAAGAGGGATGTTAGGGTAGTACTTTCCAATAGCTTTGGGTTTGGGGGGCAGAACGCCTGTCTGGTTTTCCGGAGGTTTTAAGTAAGCGCCTTTCAGGTTGCCGAGGACAAACCTCGGCGCTACGCAGCGCGGGGGCTTGTCCCCCGCCTTTCTATGCAAGCGCCCTCTACGTACTGTTTGTATCCCTATGACCCTACTCAAACGAGGAGCGAGCTTCCTCGGGGAGCATAATTCCGAGGATCTTCTGCAATGCCATGACGTGGCTGCAGGTCTCCCATTTGGCGAAGAAGTTACAGGCACAATGCCATTTCTCGCCGTTATAACCGGTTATGTAGGTGCCATGCTCCCCTCGGAAATCCACATTGAAATCCCGGATGGTGATTCGATCTCGCTCCCCGGCGTAGCGATGAGCCTTCTCAATCTTACCAATCAGGTCAGAACGCATCAAACCTCCTTATTACCCTGACATTGTCACATTAAAGCGGATGTTCCACCCGTTATCCGTGAAAATCACTAAAAACAGATACGAATTTGCCTTTTCAACCCTTATAAAATTCACTGTGTAGGCATTTATTTCCGAATCTAGCAAGCCCTTAAAAATGGAACATCCGATAAAGTGTAACCAATCACCTTCTTTCTGTCATTGCGAGCGAAGCAAAGCAATCTCTTCATTGGAGATTGCTTCGTCGCTTACGCTCCTCGCAATGACATTGAAATGTGACAATGTCAAGTTACTTCACCACAATGTTCACCAAACGTCCCGTCACATATATCACCCTGACAATCGGGTGCCTTACTTGAGCCTTAATTCGCTCCCGGCTCAGGACTAATTCCCTGACCTCAGCCTCGGAGATAGAAACCGGGACAGACACCTTATCGCGAACTTTCCCGTTTATCTGGATCACCAGGGTGAACTCCTCTTCGGCTACCAGTTCCTCCTGCCAGACAGGAAATGGCTGATGGTGTATGCTGTAGGGGTGGCCGGTCCGCTCCCAGAGCTCCTCCGCCAGGTGAGGGACAGCCGGCGCCAGCAACAGAAGCAAGGCATCAATGGCTTCCTTCCAGGCCGGGCTATCTTTGACCGCACATATTTCCTTAAGCCTGGCGAGGTAATTGGTAAACTCCATCAGCGCCGCCAGCATGGTGTTGAAGTGGAATCTCTCCAGGTCTTGATTTACCTTCTTGATGGTTTGATGGGTCACGCGCCGTAGCTCCTTGTCCGTCCCCCGTGTCCGTCCCCCGTGTCCCTCCCCCGTGTCCGGACACGGGCCACGGCCCACGGACACGATTTCGGTTTCAGCCAGTACCAGATTCCAGATTCTATTGAGCCATCGCGTGATGCCGATCAGACCATTATCGTTCCACTCTCCCCCCTGCTCCCAGGGTCCGATGAACATCAGATAAGCGCGCATGGCATCGGCCCCCGATTCGGCCACGTATTCATCGGGGTTGACGACGTTGCCGCGGGACTTACTCATCTTCTGTCTCCCTCGGATAATCTTCCCTTGATTGAAAAGTTTGATGAAGGATTCTCCGAAGTCAACTATCCCCATATCGCGCAGCGCCTTGATGAAGAAGCGGGCATAGAGCAGATGCATGGTGGCATGCTCCACGCCTCCGGTGTATAGATCTACGGGGAGCCAGTATTTCAGCCTCTGGGGATCGAAGGGCCCATCATCATGCTGCGGGCTGCAGTAGCGCAGAAAGTACCAACTAGAACACACGAAGGTATCCATGGTATCGGTCTCGCGCTGTGCCGGCTTGCCGCAACGGGGGCAGGTGGTATTGACGAAGGGCTCGCAATACTTGAGCGGTGATTCTCCGGTGGGTTTAAACTCGGCATCCTCGGGGAGGAGCACCGGCAGATCCTTCTCCGGCACCGGCACGATGCCGCACCGGGGACAATGAACCATCGGGATCGGCGCACCCCAGTAACGCTGACGAGAGATGAGCCAGTCGCGCAGCCGGTAACTTACAGCCTTCTTGCCATAGCCGTTTTCCTCCATGAAAGCGACAATCGCATCCTTGCCCTCTTCGCTGGGCTGACCATCAAAGGGGCCGGAATTGACCATTGTGCCCGGCTCTTCGTAGGCCTCCTCCAGTTCCTCACCACTCCATCTATCAGGCGCAACGACTACTTTTATCGGAATGCCAAACTCCTTAGCCAGCTCGAAATCTCGCTGGTCATGAGCCGGCACGCCCATGACCGCCCCGGTGCCATAGCTTAAGAGCGCATAGTCGGCGATCCAGATGGGCACCTTCTCTCCATTCAGCCTGTTGGTGGCGTAAGCACCAATGAAGAGTCCGGTTCTCTCCCGCTCCGTGGAGAGCCTCTCGATCTCCGACTGGCGGCGAGCCCGGTTCACATAGTCATCGACCCGGTCCTTATATTCGGGCGAGGTGAGTTTTTCCACCAGGGGATGCTCCGGGGCCAGGACCATGAAGGTAACACCGTAGGTGGTGTCGGGTCGGGTGGTGAATACCCGAATCTCTTTTTCATCGAGACCGTATTCCTCGATGCTGAAGGAAATCTCAGCCCCCTCACTCCGTCCGACCCAGTTGCGCTGCATCGTCTTGACCTGCTCCGGCCAATCGAGACCCTCATGCTGCATAAGCTCATCGGCATACCTGGTGATGCGGAAGAACCATTGCTCTAAGTCCTTCCTGATCACCGCCGTGCCGCAGCGCTCACATCGGCCTTCGGCGGTGACTTGCTCATTGGCAAGCACCGTCTGGCATCTGGAGCACCAGTTGGCCGGGGCTTTAGCCCGATAGGTCAGACCCGCTTCATGTAACTTGAGAAACAGCCACTGCGTCCAGCGGTAGTAGTCCGGTGAGCAGGTAACCACCTCCCGATCCCAATCGTAGACCGCTCCCATAGTGTGAAACTGGCGACGCATGTTCTCTACGTTTTTCATCGTCCAGGTATGCGGATGGATATCCCGATCGATGGCCGCATTCTCCGCGGGGAGGCCGAAGGCATCGAAGCCCATCGGGTGCAGCACGTTATAGCCTTTCATCCGCATGAATCTGGCATGGACATCTGCCGGGGCCATAGCGTACCAGTGTCCGATGTGGAGGTCACCAGAGGTATAGGGGAACATGGTCAGCTCGTAGAGCTTGGGGCGGTCGCTATCTTCGCTTGTGGCGTAGAGTCGGGTCTTTTCCCACCTTGATTGCCATTTCTTTTCGATTTCTGGAGGATTATATTTCTCGGTCATTGCTCTTTGATTATACCGCAAAATAGGGGGGCAAGGAAGCCCTGCGAAGGAGGACGCAGGCCAAGTGAGAGTGCATTTATCCTCTCTATTCTCTAGAGTCGCTCCCACCTTGGCCTTTCGCCACTGTAGCGGGCCCGAAATTGTGCTGGTCCCCTGGCGTTAACTATCTCCTGCAAGACAGGGTCAATAACCCAGAGAATAAGCAGGAGTTGAGCTTTCTTGCCGAAACGGAGGTTTTTCGGGCGTCGAACCCACAGAATGTGAATACCGGCATCCTTGATCTCGTGAGAGTGTTCCCATTTCGCTCTTTCATCGCTTGTAATCCATACTCCCCTCTGCAATCCGAGCCATCGAATGAGAATAGGGTCTTGGGCTCCTTCCCCAAATTGCTCCCTAACCGCCACAGCATTGCAATCAACAAGCCTGAGCACTTGAGCAAGCATATAATCTGCGAGGCTTTCATCTATCAGGAGGAGAGGTTTTTGATTCTCAAGAAACGAGGTTTGCAATCTTCTTCTCCCATTCCAAGCTAGACTGCACCTTGATAAGTGGCAGACCATAATCTCTGGCAATGGCTTCGGGTTTATCGCCCCCCAAAAACATAGCCCACACCGCCGTGGTGGGTATACGCGTTCCCTCAATGCATGGTGCCCCGAAATGTATTAGGGGATTTAGCGAAACGTGGGAATGGGGCATCCAACTGCATGCCACCTCTTTCCCATCGACTCTCCTGAAGGCAAGGTCAAGAGAGCCAGCTAATGGACGGCGCAAGCGGGAGAGCCACTCTTTTATGAATTCCATGGCGTATTGGCCCCCTCGTGTCACAGAGAGCAGGTTTTCCATCTCAATGAAAATATCGGTCTCGCTAATCCACAAATCCCTTAGGGCAAAAGGTCGCGGATAACCTGTAGTGTCTTTAAGCCATCGGTGAACCCGACGGATGTGCTGAAGGCTAAATCCGGCCACCCTGAGAGCAACTACCATTCGAAGTGAGACCAGATCTTCAAATGTGATGAACAGCCCCTTTGCCGGGATAGGGGGAGCCTCAGGAACAGTCAGTCCGCTTCTGACCCACCGACGGAAGGTTGAGTAATGGGGCGGCTTTTGCGGAGCTGTGGCATGGAGATATCGGCTGGCCTCAGCTAGTTCGTAGACTCCTTCAAAACCAGGCATGGATCACCTCCTTGACCAAGGACCAGGCTACTCTGGTAAATGAAATAGTTGCCTTATCAGGAACCTCCCACTAGGTATCACACTTGACTATCGACCATTCATCACCCCCTGAACCTTCCTCTGCCACAGGAAGGAATCCGGCCGCTCCGCGTAAGCCCGTCCAGAGTAGTACCAAATCTCCGCTGTCCTTTCCACGCTCTGCTCATACTATATACTATCGAACGGAAGACGGCAAGGAGCCCGCCGACTAACTAAGCTTCTTCTCCACGGTAATCCCTCAAGGCCGCCAGAGCCTTTATCGCCCTCTCGGGAGAAGGAAAGATCGCCTAAACTATATGCCTTCCTTTGTCAATTTCGTTATTGCATCTCTAATTGCTTTTGCCTCCAATTCAACAACGGCAATCAGTTCTGCCGGTGTTCTGTCATCTTCGCTATTCTTTCGGTTTGGATTTACTGCCTTCAGGTCGTAATTCTTGGCTTCAATTTCCTCTATCGGCACACACCAGGATCGTTCACTTTCAGAAAGCTTAAGGGTCAAAGGATTGAAGAGTTTGAAGAATTCCTCAAAGTGTTCCAGGGTTAAGGGTTGTTTTTTGGTTATGTTGAGATCGGATAAGTCGTAATACCAGACCTCTCTTGTCGGTTCACCTTTGGTAAAAAAGATAAGGTTGGTCTTACTTGCTGCACCTGCATTTAGGAAGACCTTAGGAGGCAGACTGATAATGCAAAAGACATCACACTCATTGAGAAGCTTTCGTTTTGTCTGGACAAAGGCAGTTTCACTTGTGCGGAAAAGAGCTCCTTCGTCCATCACTATCCCGCATCTCCCACCTGGTTTGAGGCTATCTATCACATGTTGAAG
>QLUL01000065.1 GCA_018725425.1 Chloroflexota bacterium | reverse complement strand
TTCTGGAGTATGCCCAGCACCGCGGCTTCATCGCTGACCCGACGAGGCCGGGGCATCCTAAAGACAAGCCAAAAATCGAGCGTCAGGTGCCGTATGCCAGGGAGCGCTTCTTCAAAGGCGGGCAGTTCCATGACCTTCAAGACCTGCGCCAGCAGGCAAGACGCTGGTGTCTGGAGGTCGCCGGCCAGAGAGTCCACGGTACCACCCGACGCCTGCCGCTGGTGGTCTTCCAGGAGGAGGAAAAGGCCACACTCCTGCCCTATGACGGTGAGCCCTACGATGTTCCTCACTGGCATGACGCTATCGTCCATCAAGACCATCACATCTACTACCGCTACGCCATCTACTCGGCTCCCTACAGCACCTGCCCGCCAGGCACCAAGCTTGAGGTGAGGGGCGACAGCAAGCTGGTGCAGCTCTACAAACGGGGGGAACTGGTAAAAGTCCACCTGCGCCAGCCGCGCGGCGGACGCTCCACCGACCCGGAGGATTACCCTCCGGAGCTTACCGCTTACACCCTACGTTCCCCCAATTACCTGCGTCAGCAGTGCCGTAAACTGGGAGAAGCCATAGGCACCTTCGCCGATGAGCTGCTCAGTGGACCCACGCCGTGGTCAAAGCTGAGGCAGGCCTTCAAGCTGCTGCGGATGGGCGAGAAATACACCCCTGCCCGGCTCAATGCCGCCTGCGAGAAGGCTCTGGCGGTAGACCTCATTGACGTGCGCCGCCTGGAGAATATCCTGGTGGAGGCGCTGGAGGAAGAAGCCATGCCGGTAATGGCAGCGCCAGCTCCACCCGGTCGCTTCGCTCGCCCCGGCAGTGTCTTTGCTATCTCAGGTAATAATGGAGGTAACCACCGTGGTGACCAGAATCAAGGAGGAGAGAATGACAACCACCAGTGAACTCAAACCACTCTTAAAGCGTCTGAGACTTGGCTACATGCTGAACACCCTGCCGGAACGGCTGGCTCTAGCCCGCAGAGACCAGTTGGACTATGCCGCCTTTCTACAGATAATCCTCGCTGACGAGGTAACCCGGCGTAACAACCGTAACCTGGAAATGCACCTCCAGAAGGCAGGATTCGACCAGGTCTGCCGCCTGGAGGATTTTGAGCAGCCCAGATAACTGTGGGGCGCCGTCTGCTTGATGCCGTGTTCTCCCTGGACTTCATTAACCGCCACGAGCACGTGCTCTTTGTCGGCCCCGTCGGCGTGGGTAAGTCCTTTTTAGCACAGGCCCTCGGCTACGCCGCGGTGAGAGGCACAGCGTCCGCTTCACACGAGCCGACGCTTTCTTCAGGTCGCTGGCACAATCACGAGTCGACCATACCCTGGAGAAGGCTTTCCGCTCCTTCCTCAGCCCCGACCTGCTCATCCTGGATGACTTTGGACTGCAAAGGCTCACCGCTCAGCAGTCGACCGACCTCTACGAGCTGATTATCGCCAGGCATCGCCAGCCTTTGTTATCACCAGTAACCGGACGGTGGAGGAGTGGTTGGGACTGTTTGATGACCCTATCCTGGGCAACAGCGCCCTGGACCGCCTGGCCAATGCCAGCTACCAGATCGTCATCGAGGGCACCAGCTACCGTGAGAGACTATCTCCACACCGCAGAAGGGAGGTGTGTTAAAGCTCTATGATAATGTCCTCTATGTAGCTCGATAGAAATGTCCTCTTTGAGGAAGAGATAATAAAGGCATTTTAGTGAAAGGGGTGCCTGTAAGTGAAAAGAGGACGTTTGGAGATGAGTGAGGAGGAAAGGAAGCGATTGGCCATAATGGCGAGGGTAAAGGAAGGGGAGATGACAATTCGGGAAGGGTCGGAGGTATTGAGGATAAGCTACCCCTGACTAGATCAGGGGCCAAGCTCGTCACATATATCGGCGATACCTGGAGAAAGGGGATGAGGGGTTGATCCATCACAGTCGAGGCCAGCCATCGGATCGAGGGAAAGCGGCTGAAGTGAAAGAGGCGGTGTCGGGTCTGTTGGCACGCCCCCAACCCCCCACCCCCCAGGTTCCCATGCCCCACCCTGAGAAGGCATATGTCCCTTCTCATGATCACCCTTGGCGAAGATTCAATCCCATATACCTCGGGAGAAAAAGGCGGTCTTAGTCTGATGCTAACAGAGGACATTTCTGATGGGGCTTGACAACAGAAGGGAGGTGTTGACTACCATGAATGCATAGTGATAGAATTCTTTCAACCGGGTGGGTCAATATCTGTGGTGAGAGGTGGGTCAAATATGGTGGTAATTGACACTTTAGGGAGGCTCTATAAAGTTAGAACAAGATTTGATCCCCAAATGAAGGATTATCTTATAGAGCCAGCGATGGGAACTTATTTGATGAATTTTTATAACGGGATAGAGAATATTTTGAAACGCATAACAATAAAGTACTACTTGACTGTGCCTAAAGGAGCGAGCTGGCATAAAGAGCTTCTCGCTTTATCATCTAATCCACCCTCAGGCAAGATTGCAGTATTTAATCAGAGTGTAGTAGAAAGGCTCTATTCATATAGAAATTTTAGACATCGATTTGTGAGTGGATATGGCTTTCAGCTAAAAGGCGAAAAGATGCTGGAGTTGGTGGATAATATTGAATCTTTATGGATTGATATAAAGAAGGCTATTTCAGATTTTTGGGATAAGTTATAACTCATAGATTTTTAAACCGTCAAAACTTCAAATAGCACAGAGTTTGCGACGCCTCGCTAAATGCCTTCGGCACTTCGCAAACACGCAAACCGTTAGGCGAAGGTTGTTTAAAAATCAGCTTTGAGGTTTTGCAGTTTCCTGGCAAAAATGAAGTTGGAAGCCGTGAAACGTTACCCATAATGTAACCAGCAGGGGACAGAGCCCCTTTAGAACCCCGAGGGGGGCAACGGATGATAACAACCCTTGAAGAAATCAAATCCCGGGCATTAGATGAACTGCGGAATCTTAATGAGCTGAAGGAGCTTGAGTCCTGGCGCGTCGGGTACCTCGGCAGAAAGGGAACGTTAACCCAGTTGCTGCGAGGTCTCTCCAGCTTACCGATCGAGGAAAGACGGGAGGCCGGAGCGGCGGCCAATAAGCTCAAGTCGCTCTTAGAACAGGCCCTGGCTGATAAACAAGAATTGCTTAGAAAGGCAGGGCTGGATAAACTCTTGCAGCAATCTAGCCTGGACGTCACCCTCCCCGGCCGCCCCGCCCAACTGGGTCGGCTCCACCCTACGACGAGGATACTCCGCCAGGCCGGTACTATTTTCAGCGCCATGGGATTTGAAGCGGTCGAAGGGCCAGAGGTCGAGTGGGACTATTACAACTTCGAGGCGCTGAATATTCCCCAAGATCACCCGGCCCGTGATATGTGGGCTACCCTCTGGATCGACTACCAAAACGAAGAGGGCGAGCGACCCATGCTGCTGCGTACCCACACCTCGCCGATGCAAATCCGGTTTATGGAAAGAAGGCAGCCTCCGATACGAGTCATCATGCCCGGCAAGGTTTACCGCTATGAAGCCACCGATGCCACGCACGAATCCATGTTTTACCAGATCGAAGGGCTGGCGGTGGATAAGGGTATTAGCATGGCTCACCTTAAAGGGACGCTTTATGAATTTGCCCGCCGACTCTTTGGCCTGGACCGCAAGGTGCGTTTTCGCTGTGACTATTTTCCCTTTGTCGAGCCGGGCGTGGATATGGCTATTGATTGTTTCATCTGTCAGGGCAATGGCTGTCGCGTTTGTGGTGGGGAGGGGTGGATCGAGATTCTGGGCGCCGGAATGGTACATCCCGATGTCCTGCGGCGAGTGGATTACGATCCGGAAATCTACACTGGCTTTGCCTTTGGCATGGGACTGGAACGCATCCCGATGCTCAAGTACGGCATTGACGACATCCGACTGTTCTACAGCAATGATCTCAGGTTTCTGGAGCAGTTTTAGTACTGGAGGTTGATCTTGTACCAAGCACCGCGTGGCACTACCGACATTCTGCCCCATGATCAGGCATATTGGCGATATGTCGAGAAAGAGGTTGTCAATATCTGCCGACTCTATGGCTATCAGCGCATTGATACCCCCGTCTTTGAGGATGCCGGGCTTTTCGTCCGCAGCATAGGCGAAGAGACCGACATCGTGGAGAAAGAAACGTACTCCTTCAGGGACCGCAGCGGAGACCTGCTGACCTTGCGTCCGGAAGGGACAGCGCCGGTGTGCCGGGCGTATCTGGAGCATGGGATGCACAATCTGCCCCAGCCGGTCAGGCTCTACTATATCACTCCCCTATTCCGCTATGAGCGACCTCAGGCGGGACGATACCGCCAGCACTGGCAATTTGGTTTCGAGGGACTGGGCAGCTCCGATCCTGCCCTTGATGCCGAGGTCATCAATATGGCATGTGGGCTGTATCGTCACCTCGGTTTGCGGGACATGGTTCTGAAGCTGAACAGCATCGGCTGCCGCAACTGCCGGCCTCAATACCTCAAATCCTTGCGGGAATACTACTCGAGGAAGGTCCACCTCCTGTGCGCCGATTGCAAACGGCGACTGGAGAGAAATGCACTCCGGCTGCTCGATTGCAAAGAGGAATCCTGTTTCCCTCTCACGGAGCAGGCCCCAAAGAGCAGCGAGTACCTCTGCACCGAATGCAAGGGGCACTTCGATTTCCTGAAGAAGTACCTTGTTATTCTTGGCCTGGAGTTTGATCTCGATCATCGGCTAGTTCGGGGACTTGACTACTACACCAAGACCGTTTTTGAGATCTACCCACCGGGCGAAAAGGGGGCACAGAGCACCGTGGGCGGAGGCGGCCGATATGATAACCTCATCGAAGAGATCGGCGGCCAGCCCACGCCCGCAGTTGGATTTGCCACTGGCATGGAGCGGATGATCCTTAATCTAAAAAGACAGAACATTAGCGCTCCCACCCTTCCCCAGCCCACCGCCTTTGTGGCCTTCCTGGGACAGGAGGCAAAAGATAAGGCTGTGGCGTATGCTGCGCAGATGCGTCGGGAGGGTATCAGCGTCATCCTTGCTTCGGGCAACCGCAGCCTGAAGGCACAATTAAGGCATGCCAACGGCCTGGGCGCAGCCTGTGCTATTATCATCGGTGAAGAGGAGCTCCGGGAGGGGATGATTGTCTGGCGAGATATGGTCAAGGGTGAGCAACAACGCTTGAGCTTCGAGGATGCGCTTTCGCTAGTCAGGAGTCGAGAGTCTGGAGGGGAGTCGTAGCGCCGGGGTTCATCCCCGGTTGGATGAAGCGGGGGACAAGCCCCGCGCTACGTGGATATGTTCACCATCGGCATAGTTACCGTCAGTGATAAAGGCTTCCGAGGCGAACGACAAGACGAAAGCGGCGCGGTAATCCGAGGTTTGATCTCCAGGATAGGGGCGCAGGTAACTCGATACGAGATTGTCCCCGACGAGAGAGAGGTCATATCCGCCAAATTGATCGAGTGGGCTGATGCCGCGGGGACCGACCTCATTCTCACCAATGGCGGCACCGGTCTCAGCCCCCGGGATGTCACCCCGGAGGCCACGCTGGCGGTGGTGGAAAGGCTTGCCCCGGGCTTTTCCGAGGCCATGAGGCTGGAGAGCCTGAAGAAAACGCCCATGGGGATGCTGAGCCGCGGGGTATCGGGCACCCGAGGCAAGACCCTCATCATCAACCTCCCCGGCAGCCCCAGGGCGGTACGGGAGTGCCTTGAAGCCATCCTCCCTGCCCTCCCCCACGCCATCAAAACGCTGCGCGGCGAATCCGCCGAGTGCGCCACCGCGGACGATTAACCTCACTTTACCAGGTGGATAGGCTGAAGACTGTTAGACTGCTTCAGCCTTCAGTCTTCGGCCTAACCAGTTGACAGGCGGTGCCGCAAGGACTAAAATATTATCAAATCCACAGAGCGCTACCCCCCGATTTTCCAGGAAACGAATAGCCATGGGTAACTGCCCATCCGTGAAAATCGTGTTTTTGGAGCTAGGAAAATGAATGTTATTGGTGGGCCTCGTGTTGTACTTTCGTTGAACACCGATTTTCACAGATAGTATAATGGCCAAAGAGCCACCTCAAGTCAAGCTGTCCAGACGATTTCTACAGTCCGGTTACCTAACCAGGGAACTACAATCGGATTTCTCAGCTTTTCTACTCCTATCAAGATCGGTGTGTGAGATCTCTTTCTGATTTTTATCGGATGTTCCAGCACGTATCTGTGAAAATCATCGAACCAGATACGAAATTGCCCTTTCAATCCTTACGAAATCCATCATGTAGTCATGTATTCCCGAATCTGGCGAGCCCCTCGAAATGGAACATCCGTTATACGATGCCTTGGAGAGGTAAGTTAAGGCTTGAGGACCTGACGCCTCGAATCCAGCAATTGAGG
>QLUL01000064.1 GCA_018725425.1 Chloroflexota bacterium | reverse complement strand
AGCGAAATCATGATATACTAATTGAGTATTGAGTTTCGAGGAGAGAGAAGACGGGAGGCCTCTAAACTCGTATGACTATGCAGAACAGCAGCCAGATGCAGAAGAAAATCAGGCAGTTGCGAGAGCAGATCAATCGCCACAACTACCGCTACTACGTGCTCGATAGCCCGCAGATAAGCGATGCCGAGTACGACGAGCTGATGCGGGAGCTTCAGGGGCTGGAGGCCGATTACCCTCAGCTCATCACCCCGGACTCACCGACGCAGCGGGTAGGCGCGGCCCCACTGGAAGAATTCGGTTTGGTGGAGCACCAGGTACCCCTTCTCAGCCTGGGCAATGCCTTCAACTTCGACGAGCTGAAGGCCTGGCATAACAGAATCTCTCGACTCCTGGGGACGGATGACTTCGATCTTGTTTGCGAGCTGAAGATGGACGGGTTGGCCGTAGCCTTGACCTACGTTGACGGTCTTCTGGTCACCGGGGCCACACGGGGCGATGGATACCGCGGCGAGAATATCACTCAGAATCTGCGGACCATCAGGAGCATACCCCTGTCCGTGCCCGAAAACGCGCCCCCCAGATTCGAGGCCCGGGGCGAGGTTTTCCTATCTAAAGAAGGCTTTGCCAGGGTGAATCGAGAGAGGGCCGAGACTGGCCAGCCACTCTTTGCCAACCCTCGAAATGCCGCTGCCGGCTCGGTGCGGCAGCTCGATTCCCGGATCACCGCCAGGCGGCCCCTCGATATTTACATCTACGGATTGGGCTATGCCGATGGTGCGATGCCGGAAACCCACTGGGAGACCATGGAGTACCTCAAATCCCTGGGATTCAAGATCAACCCCCAGAATGCTATCCTCAGCGAGAGTCAAGAGTCAAGTCAGGTGGATAGGCTGAAGGCTGAAGAGGGACTCCAGACTCCAGACTCCAGACTCCAGACTCTAGACTCTAGACTGTTGGCAGGCGTGGAGGCTTACTATCAGCAATGGCTGGAGCAAAGAGGAGATCTGCCGTATGAAAGCGATGGCGTGGTGGTGAAAGTCAACTCATTTTCGCTGCAGCGGCAACTGGGATTCGTGGGACGCGAGCCTCGTTGGGCCATTGCCTATAAATTCCCGGCGACACAGGCTACCACGAGTCTCCTGGATATCGGCATCAGTGTGGGGCGCACCGGCACCCTGAACCCCTATGCCATACTTGAGCCGGTGTCGGTCGGAGGCGTGGTGATAAAACGAGCGGCGCTCCACAACGAGGAGGACATCCGCCGCAAGGATATTCGAATCGGGGACATTGTGGTGGTGCAACGCGCCGGCGAGGTAATTCCCGAGGTAGTGGCCCCCGTGGCAAGCAAGCGCACCGGCACCGAGAGGGTTTTTGTCATGCCTACGAGATGCCCCGCCTGTGGATCGGAAGTGAGCAAGCCCGCAGGGGAGGTGATGGTGCGATGTGCCAACGCCGCCTGCCCGGCACAGGTCCACGAGAGGCTGAAGCATTTCGTCTCTCGGGGGGCAATGGACATTGATGGGGTGGGGGAAAGATTATGCACCGCCTTGTTTTATGCAGGATTGGTGAAGGATGTTGCCGATTTTTATTACCTGGATGAGCAAAAACTTAAAGAGACGAAAAAAAAGGTGAAGGTGATTATCCCCAGGGTTCAGGAGGCGGTTGCCTCCAGTCAGAACCTCGCCAGGGCTCAGCTCCCTGCTTTAAAAAGGCTGACTAACGAAACCCTCTCCAATAGGCGAGAGATGGCGGATATTTGTGGTAAATATGGCCTTACCCCGGAAGCACTTCCAGCTTTGAAGGAAAAGATAGATGAGGTTCTTCCTGAAATATTAGAGGATGTAGATACCAGCCAGAAACTTGCCTGGGAGCATGTCCTTACCCTGGAGAAGCTAGCCGATAAGAGTATCTCCAATGTGATGGAATCTATACGGGGGAGTAAGGATAGAACCCTGGCTCGAGTTCTCTTCGCCCTGGGGATACTCCATGTAGGTGAGGAGGTGGCTGAGCTTCTGGCAAGCCATTTTCGGAGCATGGATAAGCTAGCTAATGCTACCTTTGAGGAGCTTACCTCCATCCCCACCATCGGACCCAGGATAGCTGAGAGCATTGTTACCTTTTTCAGGCAAGAAGGGAATAAGGACATCATAAGGAGACTGAAGGAGAAGGAAATTAAGTCTTTATTAGCCGAGGAGGAGGCACCACCTAAGCCTAAAGAGTTGCCTTTAGCAGGACAAGAGTTTGTCATCACCGGAAGGCTGGAAGCCTTCTCTCGCCAGGAAGCTGAGGCTCGCATCAAAGCTTTAGGTGGCTCAGCAGGTTCCGGCATCACCAGGAAGACAACCTATCTTGTGGTAGGGGCCGACCCCGGCTCCAAGCTGAGCAAGGCCCAGAGTCTGGAGACCGGTATCTTAAGCGAGGAAGAGTTCTTGCGTCTGCTGGAATCAGAAGTAGGGGTCAAGAGTCCAGAGTCGAGAGTCAAGGGGAGGGGGACTCCGGACTTCGGACTCCAGACTCTAGACTCTAGACGCTAGACCCTCCTGCCAGCCGCACAGCGAGTTTGTCCAGAATCTTCTGGGCCACCTCTGATTTAAGCATCAAGGGTAAACGGTCCACCTTTCCAATCCGGTCTATGATGATCACCCGGTTGGTGTCAACAGAAAAGCCGCTGTCAGCGCCGGTGATGTCATTGGCGACGATAAAGTCGAGGCCCTTCTCCTTGAGTTTCCTGGTTGCATTCTCCACTACTTCTTCGCTCTCGGCAGCGAATCCCACCTTAATCAAGTCACCGGCTATCTCACCGAGTATATCGGGTGTCTTTATCAGTTCAATGCTCAGCTTTTCGGGCTTGCGCTTGATCTTCTGCCCCGCCGTAGCTTGCGGTCGGTAATCGGCCACCGCCGCGGCCATGATCAAGGCGTCAGCCCCTGCCGCCTTATCAATCACCGCCTGGCGCATCTGAAGCGCGGTTTGCACTTGAATCACCTCAACACCGGGCGGGGGAGAGATCGCAGTCGGAGCGGTGATGAGAGTTACCTTTGCGCCTCTGTTTCGAGCGGCTTCCGCCAGGGCATATCCCATCTTGCCCGAGGAGTAATTGCCGATGTAGCGCACCGGGTCAATCGGCTCCTGGGTCCCGCCGGCGCTGATCACCAGTCGCTTCCCGGATAGATCACCGCCGCGGCCCAGAACCTGATGGATTACTGCCAGTATCTCGCCTACCTCAGCAAGCCTTCCGAGGCCCTCCAGTCCCGAAGCCAGGCGCCCATAGGCCGGTCCCACTACGGTGTAGCCCCTTGATCGGAGCCTCTCCAGATTCTCCTGGGTAACTTGATTCTGATACATGCCCACATCCATGGCTGGGGCTAGAATCACCGGCGCACTGGTGGACAATACGGTGCAGCTCAGCAGGTCGTCGGCAAGGCCCAGTGCCAGCCTGGCGATTGTGTTCGCCGTGGCCGGTGCTATGACTATGACATCTGCCCGTTCGGCCAGCGCCACATGCTCGATGTCGAAATCGGTGACCGGCGAGAACATATCGGTGTGAACCGGTCGGTGGGTGATACTCTGGAAGGATAGTGGGGTCACAAACTCGGTGGCCGACGCGGTCATCACCACATCTACCTCGATTCCCCCCTGAGTCAACTTGCTGGCAATCTCCACCGCCTTATAGGCCGAGATGCTGCCGGTTACCCCCAGGATGATGCTTTTACCTTCAAACATGTTTCTGCCTCAGAATGACGGTTCACCGCGGAGCACACAGAGGACGCAGAGAGGATAAATTATTAAGAAATCTCAGCGATCTCCGCGGTGAATCGGATTGAGCTCGTGAATTATTCTGAGTCCCACTAGGGTCAAATGGGGATCGACTATTTCTATCACCTTTGTTTCCCTCGCCAGCAACTCAGCATATCCGCCGGTGGCGATTACCCTGGCCTTCTTGCCCCCTAACTCCTGTCGAATTCGACTCACCAGCCCTTCGATAAGGCCCACGTAACCAAAGATGATGCCCGACTGCATCGCGGAGACGGTATCTCGGCCGATGACGTGTTTGGGGCGAACCAGATCCACACGCGGGAGTTTAGCCGTCCGCTGAAAAAGGGCCTCGGTGGCGATCTTTATGCCCGGGGCTATCGCCCCACCGAGGTAATCCCCCTTCTCGGAAACCACGTCGAAGGTGGTGGCGGTGCCCAGGTCAACAATGATAAGAGGCCCGCCGTAGAGATGATATCCGGCCACCGCGTTGGCAATACGGTCAGCCCCGACCTCACGGGGATTATCCATCAGGATATTAACCCCGGTCTTCACCCCTGCTTCCACCAGGAAAGGCGAGACGTTAAAGTAGTGCTGACATAACTCCCTGAAAGTGGGCATCAGCGGTGGGGTTACACTGCAGATCACGGCATGTTTGATATCGGATGGTTTCAAGCCTTGTTGTGATAGGAGGCCCAGGAGCAGCACCGCATACTCATCTGCCATCTTATGCACATCGGTGGCCAGGCGCCAGATAGCGCAAAGCTCCTGTCCCTTAAAGACACCCACGTGCATGGTGGTGTTTCCGATATCAATCGCCAGTAACATGATACTCATTATATCGGAATTCACTTAACATGGCAAATGGTTGAGGAGATACAAGATTTCATAATGCTTAAATCATCTGGGGTTCAGGGTTCACGGTTAGCCACTTTGAACCGTGAATCGGGACCCGTTGTATTGTGAATCTGCGGTCAAACCTGACAAAAGTTGAGGTTCTTCGTCTTATATAATAGAGGGGATAAATCATAACGGCTAATGCATCTCCTTAACCCTGTGCTATACTTGGGATGGGAGCATATGCTCGAGTAAGATTTGGAGGGATCAGATTGAGCCAAGATAGCACCACTGAGACCAGATCGGCAAAAGATGCATTAGCTAGCCTCTATGAAGAGTATTACGACAGGATCGTCCGTTACATCTTCGTGCGTATCGATGATCAAAATGAAGCCGAAAATCTAGGTGGGGATGTTTTCTTAAGAGCCCTGCAGTCGCTGGATTCCTACCGTGGTCAGCGGGAACAGATGCGAGCCTGGCTCTTCAAGATTGCCCACAACCTGGTAGTGGATTACTTGCGGAAGATGAGCAAGCGAAAGGACATCTCCATAAATGAGATACAGATCCCCGATGATAAGCCCACTGTTGAGGAGGTGGTGGAAACGAAATTGCAGATCGAGGAATTATCAAAAGCTCTAAAGCGGTTGACGCCGGCCCAGCGTGAGGTAATAGGTCTGCGCTTCTTCGCTGAGCTATCATCTGCTGAGACAGGCAAGATCCTGGGCAGAAGCAATGGAGCGGTCCGGGAGATGCAACGTGCCGCTATAGAAACACTGCGAACCCAAATGGGAGTTCAAGCTAAATGAAAGCAGATTCGCCAGGTATTCAGTCCAATTGACAGTAGCAGGGAAGGTGCCGTTATGACAAAGTATTTTGACACACTGGTGGACGATTGTATTGACCGAATGAACGAGGGGGAATCGCTCGAGGAGTGTCTCGCCATCTATCCAGAGCATGCCAGGGAGCTGGAGCCACTACTGAGGGCCGTGAGGAATGTGCATGCCGCCTGTTCCGTTATCCCCGGAGCCACGGCCAGATCGGCAGCGAGACGGCGATTGGATGCTGCGCTGGTAAGCTCAGAGAGCTCTCTCCAGAAGCATCAGCGGAGACCGGGGTCTTTGTCTGGCTGGTCAAGGGCATGGACTAAAATAGGAGAGGAGATAGACATAAAATTACGAAGACAAAAATGGGGCATTATCGTCACGGCGGCCGTTTTGATTTTGGCATTTGCTGCGTACCAATTGCTCCTTCCGGGTCCGCAAGCGATGGCGTATCTTACAATGCAGGTTAACCCGGCTTTGCGGCTGTCGCTTGATCGAGAGCATAAGGTTATCGGCGTGGACGGCCTGGACGAGGACGGGAAAGCTTTACTGGCTCAGTTGGACATACAAAATAAGGAATTGCAGCAGGCACTACAGGAAATCACCGATGTGCTCATGGATCGGGGTTTTCTCAGGCCTGAAGTCAGGGTAGTGATAGTCCTTCATCCGATCGATGCGAGAGTAGCAGAAGACCTGCCCGGCTTGTCGGCCATCGCACATCAAGCGGTAATAGACCGTCTAGTGGAAATGGGTGTGCAAATTAAGGTGGTAAGCCAGGTAATTACCAAAGATTTGTATGAGACTGCAATCGAGAAGGGACTGCTTCCCGCAGCCTACATCGATCTAATTGAAGCCGGCCTGTCTGAGGATAGCATCACGTCTATTATTGGCCTTGGCAACGAGCTTGGCATTGAGCAGGAGCTCTTCCTTGAAGAGTTCGATACCATAGCCTCAGCGATGATAGATATGGCCGAGGCCGGGATTACAGGAGACGCCGCTATGGCTATGA
>QLUL01000063.1 GCA_018725425.1 Chloroflexota bacterium | reverse complement strand
TAGTACAGAGGAGGGAACAAATGGCATACAAGATCACCGATGAATGCATCAGCTGCGGAGCCTGTGAACCCGAATGCAAGAATGAGGCAATCAAAGAGGGGGATACACTCTACGAGATCGATCCTGCTAAGTGCACCGAGTGCATCGGCTGGTTTGAGTCTCCGAAATGCGTTGAGGTCTGCCCGGTGGATTGCTGCGTACCAGATCCCGACCACGAGGAATCCCGTGAGCAGTCGCTGGGGAAATGGAAGACGCTGTTCCCCGGTAAGACACCGGCCACTGCCTAGCAGAAGGTTTCCTCAGCCCCGCGGCGCCCAAATGTCATCATGCCCCCCTCCCTATGGGCACAGGTTGCCTTTTCCCCTGGCTCCCGAATTGTAAACGCTAACCCGTCTGTTGCGGGTGGCGGAACAGTATCGGGGTAAGGCCCGGTGAAGATCGAACCATGAAGACTAAGGTCTCGATTGTCGGGTGTGTTGACTACGATATAGGAAGGGTGAAAGAGGCTGTCAGGAAGGCCGTCTCCCTGATCGGTGGGTGGGAGGGGGTCGTGGACAGAGGAAACCGGGTTCTGGTCAAACCCAATATGCTCTCCGCGCGTCCCCCGGAGGATGGGGTGACTACCCATCCGGCGGTCGTCAGGGCAGTAGTCGAACTGGTCCAGGAGGCGGGTGCGGAGGTGCTCATCGGGGATAGCCCTGGAGGAACGGACCGCGACCTGATCCATTGCTGGGAAGCCTGCGGCTATAGCGAGGTCTCCAAAGTCACCGGGGCGCCCTTAATAAGCCTGGATCGGGAGATCTTGGAAGTTGAAGTTCCCCGGGGCGTGATCTACAAGACACTTCATCTTTCCCGCACGGTGCTAGAGGTGGATTCTCTGATCACCGTCCCCAAGCTCAAGACCCACAATCTCACCCTTCTCACCGGGGCGGTGAAGAATCTTCTTGGCCTGATTCCCGGCGGGGGCAAGATAGAGTTTCACAGACGCTGTCCCAGGCCGGATGACCTGGGGGAGGCCATCGTGGATATACTCTCAGTGGCGAGACCGAAGTTGGCTCTCATGGATGCCGTGGTGGGGATGGAGGGGGACGGGCCGGTATCCGATCAATTGCGAGATATCGGGGTTATCCTGGCCAGCCGGGACTCCGTAGCACTGGATACGGTGGCTCAGGCGATGATAGGGCTGAAGCCTTTTGATGTTCCCACCACCCGCGCGGCGGCGGAGCGGAAACTGGGAACGGCCGACCTGAGAGAGATGGAACTTGTGGGGAGATCATTGGGGGAGGCGGAAATCAAAGATTTCATTCTGCCCTCTAATGCCATGGTGCGGCGTATTCCTCGGCCTATCCTCGCTCTCATTGCCCGGCGGATAATGGTCAGGCCGCGGGCAAGGGCGGACAAATGCACTAACTGCAGTCTCTGTATGAGTAACTGCCCGGTGGACGCTATTTACACCAAAGAAAAATCTGTCCGCGTTGACTACAAGAAATGCATCCTCTGTCTATGTTGTTACGAGCTTTGCCCGGAGAAAGCCATGGATTTGAGAAAGAGCCTTTTGACCAGGTTCTGGAGGTGATCGTGCCATCGTAACCCATACGAGCTGGCTGCCCTGAACCGTGAACCTCGGAACCTTAAGCCGTGAACCGTGAACCCCGGAACCTTGAACCTGGGCATTTAGGAGGTCTCTCAGTGCAGGTAAAACCCATCGAATGGCGCGACACAATGATAAGGGTTCTCGACCAGACCAGGCTTCCCTCGGAAGTTATCTTCCTCGATGTGGCAGATTATGTGGAGATGGCCGCAGCGATCAGGGAGATGCGAATTCGCGGTGCACCGGCGATTGGGGTGGCCGCTGCTTACGGGCTGGCACTGGGGGCTCAGGCGATCGAAGCGAGAACGAAAGAGGAATTTCTGGTTAAACTGGGCACTGTCTCTCGAGAGTTAGCCTCCACGCGTCCTACGGCAGTCAACCTCTTCTGGGCGCTGGAGCGGATGAATCGAGCAGCCGGAGAAGGTACAGCGATCTCAGAGATCAAAGCGGCGCTGGTTGAGGAAGCAAAGCGCATCGAGAGGGAAAACGAGGAAGCCGATCGGCAAATCGGACGGCTTGGTGCGGAGCTTATAGAATACGGTTTCACCATCTTGACCCACTGTAATGCCGGGGCGCTGGCTACGGCGGGCTACGGCACGGCGCTGGGTGTAATCAAGGCCGCTCACGAGCAGGGGAAACAAGTAAGGGTCATTGCCTGTGAGACTCGCCCCCTGCTTCAGGGCGCCCGGCTAACGGCCTGGGAACTGATAGAGGAGCAGATACCGCTAACGCTTATAACGGATAGCATGGCGGGGCACTTTATGAGCCGGGGAAAGATAGACTGTGTGATTGTCGGTGCAGATCGGATCGCCAGGAACGGCGATGTAGTCAACAAGATCGGCACCTACAGCGTTGCCGTTCTAGCCAGGGAAAACTCCGTTCCCTTCTATGTGGCCGCTCCCACCAGTACCATAGACCTTTCGGTCAAGTCGGGGGCTGAGATACCGATTGAAGAGAGAAGTCCGGAGGAGGTGACCTGGATTAGAGGAACACGCATTGCACCCGAGGGGGTGAAAGTGGCTAACCCTGCCTTCGATGTGACACCGCACCGGTATATATCTGCTATAATTACCGAGAAAGGAGTGGTGAGGGAACCCTACGGGGAGGGGTTGAAGGGTTTGTTTTGAAGACGAATATAGTGTCTTGCAAAAATAGTTGCACTATGTCATTGCGAGGAGCGTGATTCCTCGCCTGTCATTGCGAGGGACAAAGTCCCGAAGCAATCTCTGGACAGGCTCGGAACAAGCTCCGCAATCTCAAGGCAGAATGGAATAGATTGCTTCGCTTCGCTCGCAATGACAGGACAAATTGTGCCACGATTTATGCGGTTGACTATAATGGGGAAGGTGAAGGAGGACTAAATGCCGGAAGCTAGAATCGGGGTCATCGGGGGAACTGGCCTCTACGAGATAGAGGGCCTCAGCGATATCGAAGAGGTGAGGGTTAAGACGCCGTTCGGCGATCCCAGCGACTCGATTGTCGTTGGCATACTCGAAGGAACAGGCATCGCCTTTCTCCCTCGACATGGCCGGGGGCACCGCATCAATCCAACTGAGCTACCATCTCGCGCAAATATCTACGCCCTCAAGTCGCTGGGGGTGGAGTGGATCATCTCCATCAATTCAGCAGGCAGCCTCAAAGAAGAGCTGGCACCGCGTCACCTCGTCATCCCGGACCAGATCATTGACCGCACCCGAGGTAGAGTGAGCAGCTTTTTTGGCGACGGCCTGGTGGTTCATATCCCCTTCGCCGATCCCTTTTGCCCTCTCTTGAGTGAGATACTCCACCGGGCAGCCCAGGATGCCGGGGCCACAGTGCATAAGGGCGGTACATTCATCGCCATGGAGGGCCCCCAGTTCTCCACCAGGGCGGAATCCCGTCTCTATCGTTCCTGGGGGGGCAGCATCATCGGGATGACCGTCCTGCCGGAGGCCAAGCTGGCGAGAGAGGCCGAGATCTGCTACGCCAGCGTTGCCTGTGTCACTGACTATGACTGCTGGCACGATGAGAAGGAGCCGGTAACTGCGGAGATAATACTTGCCGTCCTGGCTGAAAACATCAGCACTGCCAAGGAGATCATCAAGATCGCCTCGCCTCTCATTCCCGGGAGGAGGGACTGCGAATGCGCCAGCGCCCTTATGACCGGCATGGTCACTCCCCCGAAGCTTATACCGGAACGGATGAAGAGGGAACTGGCGCTTCTAATTGGCAGATACGTGCAATGAGCACAGACACAACCTTCATCACCTCAGGATCCTCATTGGCATAGGCACCGGCAAACAGACCTTCCGTTTAATTCAGCAGTCTCAGGCCCCGGTGCAGGGAGAATTCTCTCATGCCGAGACGAAAGAAGAATTCTCTAATGCTGTCGCCGGTGAAATGGGAAGTTCTGAAGATAGTAGTAACGTCGGGTTGAGAGCCAGACTCGAACATCCGTTGCAATTGCGTTGTATATAGTGCAAATACCTCTGATGCCGAAAGGCATTGAGCACTATATTAAATGACCGTAGTTTGTGATATGATAACCATGCAAATACCTCTGATGCCGAAAGGCGTTGAGCACGACACCTATTCTCATATAATAGAGGGGATGCAAGGGGGCGCTATGGCGTTACTGGACGAAGTGCTACCCGCCAGGTAAATAAAATTTTAGGCATATCTACATGACTCCAGTTAGCCAAGTCTTGTGGGATTAGGCCCCAGATTGGTGGCATTTTAGGCAATTTGCCGCCAAAGTGGACACCTTTTGACAACGAAAACTGCGCATGGATCACACTACTGGAGTCAAGTGCATATGCCAATAAAATTTTTGTCGCCAATTCGTCGCCAACCTGAGATTCTTAGTGATACAAGACCGGCATTTTAGCTTCACGGCAGCGTAGCTCAGTGGTAGAGCAGGGGACTCATAAGCCCTTGGTCGTGGGTTCGAATCCCTCCGCTGCCACCAGGTCCGTCATCTATATTACCCCGAAAAGAATCTTTGGATTCTTGCGGTGATCCCCAATAGGATCATGTCCGTGGTCCGTGTCCGGACACGGGACACGTATTCCGGACACGGGTGCTAGAAACGTGGCTCCCAGCAATCGTAATGACGGCTGAAGGCTTACTTCTTGCGAACGATATCCCCGTACTGGACCAAACTTCTCAGAGCTCTAGCTGCCCTCTCCGGCGTAGGATAAACCGGAATGCCGCTCTCCTCCAGCTTGACCCTTTCCTCCCAGATCCCGAGCGGTGCAGGGAAGCAGGTCAGGATCGGCTTCTGGCGAGCCTCGATCTCCTCCTTCAGCACACCTCTGACTGCTCTAATTGTGGGCTCGTTGGCTGAGGCATAAGCAGAGAGGAACAAGAGGGCATCAACGTTCGCATCAGCCATAACGACCTGAACGAGATGTCGGCTACTTTCCCAATCATACCAGGCAGGCCCGAAGTCGACCGGGTTGGCGCGGTGTGATAGAGGCGGCAGTAACTCGTTGATCTTCTCCTGGGTCTCTCTGGAGAACTCCGCCAGGTCCAGGCCCTCTGCCTCGCTAGAATCTCCCGCCACTATTCCCAGGCCAGCCTGCGCCGAGAGGATGGCCACCCGGTTACCCCGCGGTGCAAAGGAAAGCGAAACAGCTTTAGCTATATCCAGCAATTCCTCGAAATCGCTGGCTAACAGGATGCCGGCCTGTTTAAGAGCGGCCAGATAGACTTCATGGTTGCCGGCCAGGGAGCCGGTGTGGGAATAAGTCGCTCGGTCTGCAGTTGCCGCCCTTCCTGTCTTGAAGGCCACTATAGGCTTTTCGGGCGCCACTCGCCGGGCCACCTCCGTAAGCCTGCGGGCATCATCTATCCCCTCGATATACATCAGGATCACCCTGGTCTCAGGGTCCGCCGCCAGGTACTCCAGCATATCGGGAAAATCAATATTGCATCGGTTGCCCAGGCCCACAATCTTGGAGAAACCGATCACTTTCTCCGATTCCATCAGCAAGGGGGAGAGAAGATGGCATACCCCACCACTCTGACTTATAAGGCTTATATGGCCCCTTCGAGTGGCCAGAAATTCCGGGGTAAAGGAGGCATTTAGATGGACCGAAAGATTGACAAACCCGAAGGTGTTGGGGCCGATGACCCTGATTCCACTCTTGTTCGCCAGCGAAGCTATCTCATCCTGGAGATCAGCCCTCGCCGGGTCTTCCGCCTCCTTGAATCCAGCGGTTATGAGGACAATGCCCTTTACCCCCTTGGCGACACAGTCCTCAATTGCTAAAGGAACCGCAGGAGCCGGTACAACCACAATGGCCAGGTCAATTTCCCCGGGCACCTCTCTCAACGAGGGATACGCCTTGAGCCCCCAAATCTCCGAAGAGCGCGGATTTACGGGATATATGGCTTGAAACCCGCTCTCTTTCAGGCTCTTCACGCAGTGATAGCTTAGCTTGTCTGGATTCTCCGACGCTCCTATCACGGCGATGCTTCGGGGATTAAAGATGAGCTCCAGTTTATCTACTATACTCGCCATAGAACGGAGTCCTCCTCAATGTCCAGGCTTTGAGTCTTGAGTTTAGAGTTTTGAGGCCACCCACCTCCCATCGATACTCGATACTCGATACTCAACTGCTAACTCGCAGTGATTGACCGCTTACTGGTGCGGGCTATGTGGTGAAAGCTTACCCGCTTCTCCAGACCGGCTTGCGCTTTTCGAGGAAAGAGGTCAGTCCCTCGACAGCGTCGTCAGACTCCATGATCTTACGCGACCGGCAGTTTATAAGATCAAGTGCCTTCTCGTAGTCGCCTATCTCGCTAACCTCGTAGATGGCCTCCCGGGTCAACTTCAGTATGTACCCGCTCTTCTCCAGAAGT
>QLUL01000062.1 GCA_018725425.1 Chloroflexota bacterium | reverse complement strand
CTATATAGGAGAAATAAAAGGTTCATTCATATAAATGCTACACCTTAGGCAGCGCATTCACACAGATAACTAAACCCCATGAGGTGGCATGCAGAAACGAGCTTCTTGAACCTGGCTATCTTTACTCCGGTCTACCCACATTAACCGATGCAGATAAGAAGACAGACATTCACAATAACTTTGTGGCGTGTCTCGACGGACGACTAGTCAATTCAAAGTTGTACTACTCCCTCGACCTCGCGCCTTGGGCAGGCGAGGACAAGATAGCCGAATATCTTACTACCAAACAGAATCGGCTTTTTGACGAGGATGACCCGCGCTGTCATGTTTTCATCTTCTGCTGGGGAGATGTCTCAGTCGTCGTCACAATGAGGTTTAGAGATGGAGAAGGTCCTATCGATATTCAACGGATAGCCGAAGCCGATGAGCACACCCATCCTCTTAAAAGGCTTTTTCATCACGAAACTCTTGAATTGTCTGAGAACACCCGGCTGGACGTCACTCCTTGTAAACCATTTCCTGATGATTGATCAAGGATACCGTGGAAGCAACAATCCGTCAGAATGTGCTATTTTCGCTGACAATTTACAAGCTGGCGTAGCCACAATGTCCATCAAAGACCTGGGTAGATGGGAATCATTGGAGATAGCACAAAGATATACGAGACCTGCAAGTTTCAGTGATAGCTTGAAGTTTCGTAAGGTGCCTCTGTCGTAAGATGTGCGGTTGAGATTAGTTACTATAACCTCATCTTTTCGATTAAGATAATGCCCCCTCCCTTGCGGGGGTCGGGTCGGGGCAGGGACGCATAAACATTGACATTCCATCAAACCGTATGTATACTAGTCACGCGAGCGTAAATGCACAATAAGTAACTGCGGTCTGCTTTGTGGTGAAGCGAATGTCTCAACAAGATAAACCTGATCCCCAACCACTTAGTGCATGGCATATTGGGGGGCTAAGACTTACGGCTTTTGCTATTTCAGATGCTCCAGTGAAGGCCCGCGAGTGGTGGCAGGTTCTCATGGGTGAACCCCCAGAAACCAGCATCACGCGGCCCAGGGAGAGTATGCAAAGAGACGAAGGTCCATACTACGGCGGTACGTTGATCAACCAAGTGCAACTAAATCGGATCGATTGGTTGCTGAACCCAGCACCCGGTCAGGGACCCGGAGATATAGGCTTTCCACCGAGCGCTCCATTCCCTGAGTTGCTCGATTCATTTACTCAACTTATGATCCGATGGCTTGATCCTGAAGTGTGTCCTGCGCTACAACGCCTGGCGTTCGGAGCTATCCTGTACCTTCCTGTGGATAGCAGGGTGGAAGGCTACCGGCAATTGTCAGCTTATCTTCCCTCCGTTGTTTTGGACGTCGAGGGTTCGTCAGACTTTGTGTACCGGATCAATCGACCTAGAAAATCCGCTTCTGGGATCTCTGGCCTTAAAGTGAATCGCCTTTCCAAATGGACTGTAGTCACCAGTGCATTATTTGAGCAGATGATCGATCTCTCCGAGGGATCACCATCATCTGGGGACTTCGGCAGAACGAAGCAATCGTTCGCTTGTCAGTTGGAGTTGGATATTAACACGCAGCCGGGCTTGCAAAAGCCATTGCCGCAACAGCAACTGACGCAAGTTTTCGAAGAGCTAGTGAATCTCGGAAAGGAAATTGCTGTGAGGGGAGATATCCCGTGAGCCAAGCCACTGAGACCGCCATGGAAGTCGCGGAGACAGGTTTGTACATCGATGAACCTGGCAGGACTGATCTAGAGTTCCACAACAAACTATGGGAGTCCTACCACAAACCATGGCGATCCCCGTTAAAAGCCGTAGATGCACGCACAGACTATCCGAGGGATAGACCAGGTGAAATCTCTCAGAATGTTGTGCGGTTAGTCCTTCATGGTAGTGGTGCGTCAAGGCAGGTTATACCTGCGTTGATTTGTTCTGTTGACACAACAATGACATGGCCAGTGCCTACAGTCGGTTCCGGGAAAGCGCTGGTATATGCAAACTTGATCCAAGAAGGTGCTGCAGAGGAATCAGCGGAGGGGTCGGTAAACCTTACGACAGAACTAAAACACCCAGGGGACATCAATCAGCTAGTTGATGCTGCCTTCAAGGAAGCTATAGAGCAGGATTTCGAAGATGGCATGGAGAGCGAGTTTTCACGGAGACTCCCTTCTCTGCTCCGCAATTACGGCATTTTTGCGGTACAAGAAATAGCCCATGTGATTACGCGAGGGAGGGTTAATTCTGAGGTCGCGTCTGAGGCTTTGCGTTGGCTAGGTCGTATGGATGATCCTGCAACCCATAGCTCGCGTCTGTGGCTCCTCGAGAAAAGTCTCGCTTCGACATCGGCACAGGTACGTGACGGCGCTGCCTTGGGCTTGGCCTCTATGGATGATCCGGATGCCATACCTTCCGTCAAGCGGGCTATTGAAAGAGAAAACTACATTGAGCTGCGTAAGGATATGAAGCAGGTTTTGGAAGATCTGGAGGCCACTCGCAGTGCCACTTTTGCTAAGGTTCATACGTAAGTCTAGGTGGTACGGCCACGAAGTCCACCCCTGGCTTCCTGCAGGTTCATTGCAAGCCGACGCCCTGCTTGACCTAAAGACGACTGCCAACGGCCTTTCCATGTGGCAGATTAAGGATGACAAGTCGAATTTGAAACAAGTCATCACGGCTCATGCAACAACCCGAGACCACGTTTCCAATTCGGACTATGCTATCTTCGATCAGCAGCTTATGTCGGAAATAGATGTCAAGATTAAGTATACGATGGGAAATACCAGCTACGAGAATGCGAATCCTTGGCATCGCGACCTCCCTGAGCTGTCAGCCGAGAAGCTCATGGGGTTGGCGAGAGTCATCATGGAAAGTGCGGACAAACAGCGATTTTCAGAAAAGCGTGTTCTAGGCCTACTCAAGGAAGCGGTAGTCTCAGGCGACATCGATTTAACGAAGCTCAAGGATGGAGTCAAGACGAGGATTTCCGGACTGGGACTGCCCGACATGGCAAGCCCTTGAAGTCATTTCTTCCTATCACGTCCATGCGTCCCTTCGTGCGGTTTTCTCCTATTATTGTCTCCAAAACAATCAGCCAGAAAGTTCACTGCACCCATGGCTATCTTCGGTTTTGGTGATGGCTCAAGAACTTGTCAACTGCCTCGTTTGCCTCAGATTTTATTCCCCGGTAGCATAGGTAGTCGCCGGATTCCAGCGGAAATTCAGAATTGAGCAGTCTATCCTCGTATTTGGTATAGTTATTTCGGATATACGCTCGTGCGGCCAGCATCGCCTTCTCTTCGAGGGGTAATTTCCGCGTTCGCCCTACTCGATCACTGCCGACTTGCGTCGCATGCTCAGCAACACCCCTGGCGATGTCGCGAGCCAGCTTCTCGTGCCTGGGCGCAAAACCGAGATACTTGTAGACAGCCTCCGCAAATTGCTCCTGATACTTGACCTCCTGTCTTTCACGCGCTGCTCGTGAAATAACTCGATTAGCCTCTCTCTGTGCCCTCGTCTCTTCTGCTAGTTTCTGAGCAGCTTCGATGTTCTCCTTCGGAGCCCATATGCCCAGCGTTTTGGTATAGCCCTTCGCACGCTTCTTTGCTACCCAATGTGGGCCCATCAGTTTTACCTGCCTGGTTACGAAAGCATCACCGGGTGACAGAGACTCCCACCTCTCTGGTATCTCGATATCCCCATATTGGCGGCACCACCAGTTCTGGGATTCGGTCCGTGGTGGATATACCCATAGAATCTCATCCGAGTGATCTTGCTTATTGCGCATCTGCATCTGTCGCATCCCTCTGTAGCGGTGCGCGGGCCGCCCACTGGCTTCTAATTGTACACTCACGGCCAAGGGTGGGCAAGGTGATTGAGAGGATTATAACTTGGCGGGTCTCACGATTCCCATCGCTGTGCCTGCGTTTTGGTTGACCATTGGACCTGGCCTTTGTTATCATAGAATTAGACCCCAAGGCCGTAACACCTGTGCCATGCCAGCGCCGGTAGAAAGGTCGTCAGTCTAATGACATTTATCTGGGCCCCTGAGGCGCTCGAAAATCTTCTCCTGCATCGGTCAGCGGATGTTCAACAGTGGGCTATCCGCAGAGCCCTCGATCTGTATCCGGATATACTGTGTGACCAAGTCATTGGGCTAATTCCCTTTGCCTCTGCTGAGATCTCCTCGCTGATACTGCGTCGCCTGGCAAAGCTGGATTTGATCATTACCAATCCAGACCCCCTGGTGGAGCTGGCCCGAGGCGACACGCGGCCGGACCTCAAAGCCCTTGCCGGAGCTATCCTTCTGCGCTCTGGTCATGCGCTTTTGCCCAGCGAGATAGAATCGGTCAGCGCAACCCTTTATGCCCATATCGTTGGTTCTACGGAGCGAGGCTTTGACCTCCTGCTTCGGGTCTACGGTGAGTCTGATGCTGATAATAAGTCCATCCTTGATGGGATAGCTCATGCCTGCAACTTCGCCGATCTTCCCCGGGATCTGGCCCGTGCAGAAGGTGAAGAGGGAATCAAAGAGAGAATCAATTGCTTTGGTAAGGTGTGGGGATGCGATATTCCTCGGCTGGAACGGCTCTCCCAGCCCGAAGAGGTCCAATCGGCCATGGAACAGGCCCTGGCATGGGTAGTCCCGGCAGACAACACACAATGGAAACAAGGCTTGCTGGCTGAGTTGGAACAAGACCGAGCGCGGCTGGCAGCTTTGTGGCACATAGCCTGGGAAAGGGTCTCCAGGTGGTCAACAGAGGAGAGAAGGCTTCTTCTGGCATGCATCCTCTGTCTTCGGCGTAATGAGACATGCTGGAGGCGTTTCATAGAGGCTCAGGATGTGGCCGGATTATGGAGAGCACTGGTGATGAAACCCTGGCGTGGCGTTCCGGGGCAGGCACTCCAGGGATTCCTGCTATCGGTAAAGCCAGAGGAACTCCTCGCTTCACTATCGAAGGCACTCTCCCGGGAATACTCTTATGCCTCCTATGCTTTCCGCCTCCTCAACGCTCTGGACACTCCCGGAAGGTTCGGGCTCTTTCTGGATGCCTTTGAGGGGAAGAAGTATGGCGATGTTCTGGCTGAGGAGGCCGCTGAGGCTTTGAAAAAGGCCGGTGTGCCAGCATCTCAATATATAATTGAACACTACTCCCAAATGTCTGGAAGTCTGCGGACATTGATTCTCTATATACTGGACTCGCTTCCTACACCCCAGGTGGTCGATTTCTGCCTGGAGCACTTCGAGGATTATATGTGCAGCTGGGATCCCTCGGAATTTGCAGGGTGTCTGGGGGAAATAGGTTCCAATCGGTTCCTGGCTCCCCTGCTTCGGGAATGGAAAGAAGGCGAAGTGGGCATAGGCAGGGCTATAAAGCTGATCTCCGAGATACACAGCGTCAAGGATGAGCAGATTGATAGGGTTATTCGGGATGTTGAGAGGATAGCTCGGCACCCTGAGGATGCCCTGGAGAGGCCTATTTCCTTGTTTCCTCTTCGCTGCACCGAATGCGGGCATACTTACCACTACGAACCAAAAAACATCTATATATACAAGGAGGGCAAGCCCATCATTGGGGACATTATCCAGTGCAAAGGCTGCGGGAGCATCGAGACTTATGAAATGACGGCCCAGGCGCACTTCGGGCTCATGGCTGAGATAGCGAGGCTGGTGGCCATCAAGGAGGCACAGGGGAAAGAGACGTTCGACTCCTTTGATACCCCGCTCAAGGTTTACAGTCAGTTTCATATGCAAACCCTTGGCCGAAAGGTGAAGAGCACCGGCGAGGCATATCACCTTCTCAAAGGCGAGATCGAAAGACATCCTCAAGATGCCGATCTCCAAAGACGCATGGGGAATGTGCTTAGAAACGGGGGGAGGCCTGATCTGGCATTGCCTTACTATCTTGAGGCTATCAGGCTCAACCCCAACGATGCCGAGTCCTACCACTGCATCGTTGATACCTTCATAGAGCGGGGGCAGTACAGGGAGGCCATCCCCTACCTGGAGCGGCTTATACCACTATGCCGTGAGAGCAAGCTGGATGAGGATTTACGGCGAGGCTTGTTTTCAGCCTTACTCAACCAGGCTAACATTATCCAGGAGGAGACCGGCCATAAGGTAGAGCTTTTCCCACTGGCTAAACCTGATGACCTGCGTGAGGCAAAAGGGCCTATTACTATCAACATCCGCTCATTCGACTCCTCTGACCCGGAAGGTTTTGAGTGGTTATATCATACATTTCGCTATGGTAGGGTCCCTAAAGAAGCAATAAAGTCAGATATCACACTCGAAGCGACTCGGCTTCAAGAAGTCGTGCAACAATCTCCCGTTCTAAGATCAGGCAGAAAGCTGGGTCGCAATGACCCTTGCCCTTGCGGCAGCGGCAAAAAGTTTAAGAAGTGTTGCGGACGGTAAGCCCGTTCGTCTGTAATTCGGGCAGGAGACACAGCGTCCAATTCCTGGTCTGGGTGCCTCGGAGGGCCATGGTGCTGACTAATGCCTTGCCTAATTCAATCCTTCAAC
>QLUL01000061.1 GCA_018725425.1 Chloroflexota bacterium | reverse complement strand
ATTTAACATCGCAGTTTCCCTTAAACCAATTGATTTTACCAAGAACAGAGGGGATATTGCAATAGAATCATCAGGGGGAGAATCCTGCTGATGCCGATGACTCCTTTATGCAATGTGGTTTTAGAGGGGATTTTGCCTCTTGAGGGGGCGCGTTGCGCCTTGACTCAGGAAGCTCCTGTGTTCGGGCAAAGACAGTCCGTAGGGGATAGGGGGATACGGGATAGGGGTTATCCCCTATCCCGTATCCCTAAACTGCACTATTATCTCTTGCGATATTGCTTTTGCTTACGTGCTCGCCTGAATCCGTACTTCTGCCGCTCCTTGATGCGGGAGTCCCTGGTGAGAAACCCCTGGCTTCGAAGTGAAGGCCTCAGATTCTCGTCTAGCTCGAGCAGGGCGCGGCTGATGCCATGTCTTATAGCGCCGACCTGACCGGAGATTCCCCCGCCAATCACCTTCGCCAAGACATCGAATTTTCCCAGAGTATTTGTAACCACAAGCGGTTGCAGTACCGTATCTCTAAGAGACTGTGCCCCGTAAGTGCTCTCAAAGGGCTTATCATTCACGGTGATGATTCCAGTGCCCGGATAGAGCCTCACACGGGCTATGGCGCATTTTCTTCGCCCGGTGCCATACAAATATGACTGTTCGTCCAAACTAACCCTCCCTATTAGTGATTAGTGATTAGTGATTGGGGGGTGGGGACTAATCACCATTCACCATTCACCATTCACTTCCTTATCTGGGCACGATGGGGATGTGTTGGCCCTTCGTAGACCCTTAACTTCCCGAACATCGCCCGACCCAGCGGATTCTTGGGCAACATACCTCTCACGGCATGCTCGATAACCCTTGTAGGGTGTGTAGCGATCAATTTCTCGAAGGTTATCGCCTTGAGACCTCCGGGGTAACCCGAATGCCGGAAGTAAACCTTCTGACTGGCTTTATTCCCGGTCACCCGCACCTTCCCGCTATTTATCACGATAACGTAATCGCCGGTATCGAGATGTGGGGCATACGTCGGTTTGTGCTTCCCCTTGAGAAGGTGAGCGACCTCGGTAGCTAAACGACCGAGCGTTCTCCCGGAGGCATCGATTACGTGCCAATCTCGCTTGATATCTGAAATCTTAGTGCTGTATGTTTTCATAATTAACAAATCCAACATCAGAATAGTTGACCTTCATCAGGCAAAGCCCGTGCGGCGGTGCCACTATCTTGGCTGCTCCGATCATGCCGGAGGCTGCCATCTCGCAAAACTTACCCACCTCCATAGCTCCCGAGCCGATCCTTATCAGACTTCCTACTGTGCGGCGTACCTGCTGAGGAAGGAATGCATTGGCCACCATATCAAAGAACACGAAATCACCCTCTTTCCGCACCTCAGCTCTGAAGACGGTACGCACCGTGTTATTCGCTCCACCTTCGTTGTTAGTGAAGGGCGCAAAATCATGTTGACCGAGCAATATATCACAAGCCTTATTCATTGCCTCAGCATCCAGTTTCCCGGTTACAAGATAGGCCCACCTGCGGTACTGTGGTGAATGTACCGAATTACTGAGAATGCTGTAGCGATATTCCCGGCTAATCGCATCCCTGCGGGCATCGAACCTTTTCTCCACATTGCAGGCGTCCCTGACCGATATATCGGGTGGCAGATAAAAATTCAGCGCTCTTACGAGGGTCTGGCGAGGAAGTGCTGAAATAGCCTCAAAAGTTGCTACCTGTCCCCTAGCATGAACCCCGGCGTCGGTGCGACCGGCCCCGCGAAGACGAACCGCCTCACCGGTAACTTTGAATATCGCCCTCTCCAGCTCCCTCTGGATTGTGGGCACGTTATTCTGGATTTGAAACCCGTGGTATCTCGTGCCCTCGTATTCGATAAGCAAGGCGATCCGTATGACGGGCATCTTGCCTGTCATCAACCTAAACCAGCTCAAGATGGATCTCTGGAGCCCCGTCGCCCGGGCGCGACCCCAATCTAGCCATCCTGGTGTAGCCACCGGCTCTATCGGCGTACTTCGGCGCCACTTCATCGAATACCTTCTTAACCACGTCCTTATCCCTTATGAACGCCAGTGCTTGACGGCGGGCATTCAGGTCACCTGTTTTCCCTAAGGTGATCATCTTCTCGGCGAAGGAGCGGACCTCCTTGGCCTTGGCCTCAGTGGTCACGATCTTCCCATATTGCAGGAGATCTTTCACCTGATTGCGATATAATGCTAACCGATGGCTTGTACTCCTCGAAAGTCCCCGTCCTGCTCCCCGGTGTCTCATTTATCCTCCCGCACAAGAAACCTCTCTTGAAGCTTTTTCACCATCTCATCACGCTCTAAATCCTCGGGGACCTCCTCTTCATCATCGGTAATGGGTGATAGGTCATGGGTAATAGTAGCCTCCCTATCACCTTCCTTGCCTTTCTCCACAATCCCGACGGCTACCAGTCGCTTCTGGATCTCATCCCATGATTTCGGACCAAGATGCTTTAAATCGATGAACTCTTTCCTGGTCTTTCCCAGAAGCATCGCTAGGCTGGTGATCCCAGCTCGCAGGAGGGTATTGTACGTCCGCGAGGTAAGGCCCAATTGATCGAGAGTCATTTCCCCAGCCGGCAACGGTGGCTCCTTTGCCATGGCAACCGCTTCTGGCGGCCTACCTAGATTACTAAAGATAGAGAACTGTTGGGTTAGAATCCGAGCGCTTGTGGCCACCGCATCGTCCGGGGAGATGGTGCCATCGGTCAATACGTCGATTATCAGTCGATCGTAGTGGGTGTCGCGTCCAGGATGCGGCACATCTCTATCCTCTACCTTGGCCTTCTCAACCTTGTAGTTCACCCTTCGGATTGGAGTGAAAACAGCATCTATGGGTAAGACCCCTATGAACCGTCCATCGCGGGAATCGGTACGAACGTAGCCCCTGCCGATCTCAACGGTGAACTCGACATTCAGTTTCGCCTCAGGCGAGTCCAGGGTAGCCAGATGATGGTCCGGATTTACGATTTCAAAGTCGGCCGAGGATTTTATATCGCCGGCACGAACCTCTCCCTCCCCACTGGCCTCAAGACTGAGTTTATCGGGCCGATCTGAGAGATAGCGCAGCCGTATTCCCTTGACGTTCAGCATGAATTCCATAGTATCCTCCTTCATATGAGGAATGGTGGAGAATTCGTGCTGTATTCCATCGATTTTGACGGCAGTCACTGCGGCACCAGGCAACGAACCCAGCAGAACCCGTCGGAGAGCATTGCCCAATGTGAGGCCATACCCCGGATACAGCGGCTCGATGACGAAGTGTCCGTAGTTCTCGGAAACCAATCGGTAATCTATTGAAGGGCTTACAATCTCAGGCAACTCTTAGACCTCCATTCGCGGGTAATGGGTAAACGGTAATAGGTGATAGGGGTACGGCGTAACCCCCATAACCTATCACCCATTACCTATAACCTATCACCCATTACCCATCACCTTGAATAGTATTCTACAATGAGTCTTTCGTTGATGGTGACCCCGATATCCTCCCGCGACGGGAGTGTTAAAACCTTTGCAGTGAGCGATTTATCATCTACACTCAGCCATCCTGGTATATGCCTGGATCCGATATCTTGCAAGGCAGCCTGATAGGGAATAAGCCCTTGCTTGCTCGTCATCCAGGCAATGACATCCCCGGGTTTGACCAGACACGAGGGAATATCGGTTTTGCGTCCGTTGAGGGTAATATGTCCGTGTCGAACCAATTGTCTCGCCTGACGGCGGCTGTCAGCAAAGCCAAGTCGATATACTACGCTATCCAGCCTCATTTCCAATATCCGCAGCAGGTTCTCACCAGCAAGCCCGGGAATTCTCTCGGCCTCGGCGAAGTGTCTCTTGAACTGACGTTCCAAGATGCCATAGATATGCTTGGCCTTCTGACTCTCCCTCAGTCTAATGCCATATTCGGACAGCTTCTTCGGGCGCGAGCGCTGCCTTTGCCGCGATGGTTTCTGCTTTCGCTCCAGGGCACACTTCGGAGTAGCGCATCTCTCGCCCTTGAGCATCAATTTTTCACCCTGACGTCGACATAGCCGACATACAGGCCCTATGTAGCGAGCCATACTTCCCTCCTCAAATTCGTCTCTTCTTCGGGGGACGGCAACCATTGTGAGGTGTGGGTGTAACATCCCTGATGCTTAACACATTGAGACCGTTGGCTTGTAGCGTACGGATAGCAGCCTCACGCCCGCTACCGGGACCCTTTAAGTACACGTCAATCTGGCGTAAACCGTGCTCTATCCCTCGCCGTGCCACCTCGGTGGCAGCTCTTTGCGCGGCGAAGGCGGTTCCTTTGCGTGATCCCTTAAATCCAACGGTGCCCGAGCTGCCCCAGGTGATTACATTTCCGCTCTCATCAGTCAGGGTGATCATGGTATTGTTGAAGGTTGACTGTATGTAAGCGCGACCTTTCACTACCCCCTTGCGCTCACGTTTTCTGATCCCTGCGCTCTTCTTTTTTACTGCCATCGTTACAAGGTAATTAGTGATTGGTAATTAGAGCCTCGTAACCCCAATCACCAATCACTAATCACCAATCACCTCCTTATTTCTTCGTCATGCCCCGTCGCCGACCTCTGCCAGCCACGGTCTTGGCCGGCCCGCGCTTGGTTCGAGCATTGGTCTTGGTCCTCTGACCACGAACGGGAAGTCCTCTCCGGTGTCTTAACCCCCGGTAACTCCCCATTTCAATGAAGCGCTTGATATTGAAGGTGACTTCTTTCCTTAAGTCACCCTCGACCTTGTATTGTTTATTGATGACTTCACGGAGGCGATTGAGTTCCTCGTCGCTAAGGTCTCTAACCCTGGTGCTGGCATTAATGCCGGTCTGGGTTAGTATCCTCTTGCTCAACGTAGGCCCAATTCCATAGATATAGCGAAGGGATATCTCGACTTGTTTGTTCGCTGGAATGTCAACGCCTGCAATACGTGCCATTTCTACTCCTTTTACCCATTACCCCAGAAGTCATAGGTAATAGGTAATAGGGGTACGGCGTAACCCCCATCACCCATCACCCATCACCTATCACCTATCACCTATCATCCTTGGCTCTGCTTATGCCTGGGATTAGAGCAAATAACCCGCACCACGCCCTTACGTTTCACAATCTTGCATTTGTTACAGCGGGGCTTAACCGAAGCTCGGACTTTCATTTCATTTATTCAGCCACAGAGCACACAGAGCGACTCCTTAAAGATTGCCTACTTCTGATTCGTGATCTCTGTGGCTATCCTCTGTTACTTAAAACGGTAGGTAATGCGTCCTCGTGAGAGATCGTAAGGCGAGAGTTCCACCAAAACCCGATCCCCCCGCACGACCTTGATGAAATAGCGCCTCATTTTCCCCGATGCATGGGCTAATACCAGGTGCCCGTTGGGCAACTCCACGCGGAACATGCCATTGGGCAAGGGTTCGACCACCGTGCCCTCAACCTCAATAGCTTCCTTTTTCGCCATAAATCCTTGTTATAGGTCATAGGTTATAGGTTATAGGGGCACCCCGTAACCCCCATCACCCATTACCTATTACCCATCACCCATCACACAGTCAGTATCTCCGCTGCACCATTGGTGATAGCGATGGTATGCTCGAAATGTGCCGAAAGGCTGCCATCGGCCGTGACCACCGTCCAGCGATCGGGGAGCACCTTGGTGGCCCAGCCGCCGGCGTTGATCATTGGTTCCAGGGCCAGAGTCATGCCTCGTTTCAATATCGGCCCTTTGCCTGGCGGCCCGAAATTGGGAATCTCCGGTTTTTCGTGCATCTGTCGACCGATCCCGTGCCCCACATATTGTCTTACCGGCGAGAAACCATTGGACTCGGCACATAACTGGATCGCCGCTGAAATGTCGCTCAGACGAGCCCCTTCGCGGGCTGCCGCGATACCCGCTTCCAGAGACCGGCGAGTGGTATCAATGAGACTTTCCGCCTCGGGGCTTATCTGGCCCACTCCCACGGTTATCGCCGCATCTCCCTGAAAACCATTATATATCGCTCCCACATCGATGGCAATCAGATCGCCTTCTTGAAGGACTCTCCCCCCCGGCCGGCCATGAACCACCTCTTCGTTCACTGATGTGCAGATAGAGGCCGGAAAACCTCGGTACCCATTGAACGACGCCCGTGCCCCGTACTCTTGAAACATCCGTGTGGCAATAGCATCCAGCATCCCGGTGCTTATGCCCGACCTCACCTCGCTTTTCAAGGCAGCGAGAATAGTTGCTACGATCCGTCCTGCCTGGCGCATTATATTTATTTCGTTTGGCGACTTAATTATGATACCCATTGTTAGTCGGGGCTACTTCAGCTTTATGCTCTGGAATTAACCCTTCAGGGTTTCACTCGGCTCAGTGAAAGGCTAAAGCCTAAATTCCTAACGCTGCATACTGAGGGCAGCGAGTACCTCCTGGCTCACCCTCTCCACACTCTGAGCACCCTCTACCTCCAGGAGCTTCCCCTTCTCAGCATAATAGCCGATCAGGGGAGCGGTCTGAGAGAGATAGACCTCTATGCGTTTTTGTATGGTCTCCTCGGCGTCGTCAGGACGCTGGTAAAGCTCTCCTCCGCAGTG
>QLUL01000060.1 GCA_018725425.1 Chloroflexota bacterium | reverse complement strand
GGGCATCTGTATTCTCCGGACAGATGACAGCAAGCTGTTTCAATGCGCCGAGAACCCGGGGAAGTGTCAGTTCAAGAAGGTTGATGGATTGGGGGGGAGTGGTGATGCTGGCGGTGCCATCCGAAGTTAGGAGGTGCGTAAAATGAGATATACAAAGCTGACAAATGCAGTGAACCAAATTATGTCCGCCTATACTGTTCCGTTAACCTTGCGTCAAATTTATTACCGGCTGGTAGCTGCAGGGCTGATACAGAATACACGCAGTAATTACAACCAATTGTCTAGCCAACTGGTGATGGCACGTGAGAAAGGCGATATAGACGGCACACGAATTGTTGACCGCAGCCGGCGAATTGATGATATGTCTTTTGATAGTCCTGAGGACTTCCTTGAGGCATGTCGGGGCACACTAAAGAGGCAATATGTAAGGCGCTTTTGGGATAGTCAACCGGTCTACTGTGAGGTGTGGGTGGAAAAGGACGCATTGAGCCAGGTAATGGCCGAAGCCGTTTACCCGTTCAATACGATAGTGGCGCCTTCACGCGGCTACAGCTCATACAGCTACTTACGCGAGGCTGCAGACAGGATTAGCCGATATTGTGACGGCGATGACGATCTGGTATTTGGCAAGGCTGCTGTGATCCTTCACTTCGCAGATCATGACCCTAGTGGTATTGACATGAGCCGGGACTTACAGGACAGGTTAGATAGATATTGCGGTACCGTTGAGGTAAAGCGAATTGCGCTTAATTATGACCAGGTGCGACGGTATAGCCTGATACCTAACCCAGCGAAGCTGACGGATACCCGCAGCAGTGCCTATGTTAGCCAGTATGGTGACGAGTGTTGGGAGTTAGACGCCATAGAGCCTGATGAATTGGTGAGGCTATGTAGCCAAGCAGTTGAGGATATGATAACTGATGATGAGGCGTGGCTTGCCATTAAAGACCAGGACACGGCGGAACGTAAGCGATTGCTAAACCAACTGGCGCTATTCTCAAAGGATTTATGACAGGGGGAAAATGAAATGAGTAGAGGCGGCAGACGGCACGGGCGCCCTCACTTGCCGGTAGAGTCTTGCCATTCCTTGAGCGCGGGGGGTTACTTTCAATTCGCTCAGATGTGGGCAGGCCTCGATGAGCAAGACTATTTTGAATGGGTGTTTGGTGAGCAAAGCGTGGTGATTCGATTCACACGCGACGGGCGCAAGCACGCGCAGGAGATAGCTTTGACATTCACACCTTGCAGATTCGGCGGACGGCGTGCGTGGTTTGCCTGTCCATCTTGCGGGCGGCGTGTGGGCAAGGTCTACCTGCCTTGCCAGATGTACTATGGCGACCGGCGTGTGGTGTGGTTCCGGTGCAGGTTCTGCTATGACTTGACATACTTGCAACGGCAAGACCGCGACAAGTATTGGACTTTCAAACACCGCGCAGAAAGAATCGAGGAGCGCTGGTTGGGTGAGATTAGCGAGGATTGGATTAGCAAACGCAAGGGGCAACACCGGCGCACGTTCAACAAGTGGTTTGAAAAGCGCGAGGCACTCATGGAAAAGATAGAAAAGTCAGAACAAGCCTTCATTGCCCGCTTGGCTACCTTTTTCACCTAATATGAGTCAGACGGTCTATCTAACCTTGTCTCCTCTTCAAACCACACTCTCCACCAATCCATATTACAGCCCCATTTTCTGCGCTAAGTAGTCAAGGAAAGACCCTTCTGCCCCCGCAGCTTCCCATTGTCTGCGATACCTTGGCACTCTCTCAGCCATCATCTCTGCACCACGGCCAGTGTGTCTTCCTCGCAATAAACTATGTATCAGCGGTTGCCACCCACCGATCGCTTCCCTGACCCTCTCCTGCTCTTCCGGCGACAAACCCCTTGCAAATGCGAATTGCGCAGGCGCTTGGGCGCGCCAGTCCCCTGGCCCACCCGCAAGATGCTCCGCAAGTCGAGGTGGCTCATAGACTGCCGCGGGATCCACACTTGCCATCAGCCCACTGAGCAAATAAGCAGTATACATTGGGCTGAATTGGTCTGCCAACCATTCCTGGAACGGATTCCGCCCAAACGCTGGTAATCCAAGATAGTCAGCCCAGGTTGCATAAGGGTCTGAGTCCGCCACCGCCTCTTCAATAATGTTAGACAATGTCGTTGCAGGCGCCGCAGTAAATTCCTCTTCCGCTGGGTCAATATCATGTTCCTGGAGAATTTCAACCCATTTTAAGTAAGCATCTCGGCGTAGCTTTTGCGCTATTATCCAGGGACCGTGCCGGTCATACCGAAGAGGCAGGTCTCCACTCACGTTGAAGCGGTTAATTTCCAGATAGAATTGGCGCTTAAGCGACCCACGTTCTTCTGATAACGGTTTAAGCCTATCTATACGCCACTCTTCATCTAACCTGACTGCTTCGATTTCAAGTCTATAGGCTTCCATGAGTAAGTCTTTTACGCCTGACATAGAGGGCGGGCAGCTAAGTAGCATGAGATTACTCTTTAGAGTAGTGACGCCTGCAAGTGGCGGGTCGGTCTTAAAGAGGACCCCCGTGCCCTGCAAAAAGATACCATTTCGGAAATCGAACATCCGACTTAAGGCAAATTCAACCAGGTCATTTCGCTCCGCCTCAATCTCAAGGGCTTGTCGGGTGAAGGAGATAATCTCCTCTCGCTTAGAATCGGTCTTTGGGAATAGATTGTAGGCAGCCATGTAGGCAGCCATAAGGACTACCAGGCCAAGCAAACAGCCTATGATCAGTTTGTGTCTCATCTCAACCTCCTAAAACCACTGATTTAGAGCCTCGTTTTGAGGATTTGATAAATAGGGAAGGTCATTTGATTAGCTTCAACCTGCGCATATCACTACAGTACTCTCAGGAGGTATGACCTCATGGCGTCCCGGCTGTATCCTAACACAAGGTTACTTTCCCTGCGAATTGTATCGGTCTTGCGAAGGCTGAGTACTATGGGTCAATACCATGCTCCTGGAGGATTTCAGCCCAGCGCACGTAAATATCTCGTCGAGACTCTTGGAGGGCAAACCAGACACTTTCAACCCGGGCTTTGTAGAAGCCATGGATAGGACTCAGTGGCGCATGCTGCCCCATCTCTTGTCTCCAAAGATCGAGGTTGTCCCAAGTGACTTCGGGATAGACCAGCTTCGGGATGGGCCCACCCCCAGCCCACAGTGTTTCCGATTGAAGTTCCCGTATTTCCACTTGAAGTCGCCCTATTTGCTCTTGAAGTCGCCCTATTTCCACTTGAAGTTGTACTTGCCCAATTTCCGAGTGGTAAATATAGATCAGGGTATCTTTGACGGGCTGCATTGACTGAGGGCAGTCGAGCATCAGAAGCCTGTTTAACAAAGATGCCATTCCTTCAAACCCGGAGGGGGGAACTCCTCTAACCTCGCACGCCCATTCGGGGGGAACTCCGCTAGAGAAGCGCATTTCAACAACACCACGCTGACCATGTAGGCCAATTATACCCCGTAGCCCAGCGAGATACCGCATAAATTCACTTCGTTTGGCCTCAATCTCAAGGGCTTGTCGGGTAAAGGAGATAATCTCCTCTCGCTCAGAATCGGGATTTGGGGTATCTGAGAGTTCGGCTATCTTCCCTTCAAGCTCTGCTATCCTTTCCTCCAACCGGGCCTCTTTATCAGAGGGTGTTGGAGTGGAAGTCTCCGGGGATGGATTGCAGGCAGCCATAAGGACTACCAGGCCAAGCAAACAGCCTATGATCAGTTTGTGTCTCATCTCAACCTCCTAAAACCACTGATTTAGAGCCTCGTTTTGAGGATTTGATAAATAGGGAAGGTCATTTGATTAGCTTCAACCTGCGCATATCACTCGCCGACCATCCAATATCGTTGAGTAATGCCTTCAATAGATTTGGGCCATAAGTCTTCCCGGGGTGGTAGTGAATAGAAACATGCCTCCCATCGGGATGACGGTATATTCGCTCAGTTCTAACTTTCTCGTCTAAATCCCAGCCATCTTTTATTAAGGCAGCAATCAAGTCATCAGCGGTCTTATTCTTGAGTTGACTCCATACATTCCCAGAGAACTTCATGCATGCACCAATACCTCTTCTGTGTGGTGAGGAACCTTAGCCTTTCCATTAGATACAATGCCTACAGGAATCGGGTCGCCATGCTTGATAAGCGATCTTAAATAAGCCCTGATGGCGTCTTTAGCATTCTCCAGGGCTTCCTCTTCAGTATCGCCGCAGGTGTGCAAACCCTTGAGGGCCGGGCAATAGGCGTGGAAGCCATCGCCATCGGGTTCAATGAATATTCCGACTTTGAATTTATTATCACTGTGCATTTCGGTCTCCTCCCTGGCTATTCTATCATGGGTAAAGTCATTTTCGCCATAAACATCCACACCCTGTTTTGCCACTGTCAGTGCTGCCCGGCCACACTCAAAACGAAGCTAGAATTTGACGCTAATTTGGCGATGTACTGCAAATAACTGAATGTAACGCAACATCACTCCAGACACAAAACGCACTAACGCAAAAGACTGTTTTGTATCTAAAAGCACTGTTTAATACACCTCGCCTAGAATTACGAAACCGCTGCTCTACCCCTGAGCTACGCTGGCAGGCACAAATTGTAAGCGTTTAGCCGTCAGCGGTCAGCTTTCAGATTGCTCCTAAGTAACTAGAATTCTGCCAAGAGTATTTTCGTATGAAATGCCCTGTTCTCATCCAAGTACCGACTACTGTCATCGTGGACATGCCATCGTAGTTACTTCCGTGAATAACGCTGGAGGCGACGGCCCCAGTGTCCGTTGCTATTCACTCAGTGCTGAATGCTGTTAGGCGCTTATCTCTAAAACACCAGGAACTCCTTCTGTTCACCAAACACCCTACGCAGCACACCGCAGATTTCCCCGATCGAGGCGTAGGCCTCAACACACTCGGCGAATACCTCCATGGTGTTCTCGTCGCCTTTGGCCACTTCCTCGAGTCTCGCCAGAGATCTGGCAACTTGAGTATTGTCTCTCTCTTTCTTCACCCTGGCCAGCCGCTCTTTTTGCTTCGAAGCCTCAGCAGGATCAACACGGATGATGTCCTCAATCCCGGGATAAGCTGAAACGAATCTGTTAACGCCCACCACTATCTTCTTCCCGGCCTCGATGCCTCTCTGTGTGCGATAGGAACTCTCCTGAATCTCACGCTGCTGGTATCCCTGTTCAATAGCCGCCAGCGCCCCACCGATCGCATCGATCCTGTCCAGGTAACGTCTTGATTCGGCCTCCAGGGCATCGGTCAGTGATTCTACCAGATACGAGCCACCCAGTGGATCTACGGTATCGGCAACACCACTCTCGTAGGCCACTATCTGTTGGGTACGCAGCGCAGTCGTGACCGCATCGGCACTTGGGGTGGCATATGCCTCATCCCAGGAGTTTGTATGCAGAGACTGAGTGCCGCCCAATACCGCGGCCAGTGCCTGAATAGCAACCCGGACGATGTTGTTGCTCGGCTGTTGGGCTGTCAGGGTATGGCCGCAAGTCTGGGTGTGAAACCGCAGCATCATGGATCTTGCGTCTCTGGCAGCGAATCTCTCCTTCATGATCCTGGCCCAGAGCCTGCGCGCCGCCCGAAACTTAGCTACTTCCTCCAGCAAGTCGGTGTTGCTCGCAAAGAAGAACGACAACCTTCCAGCGAAGGCATCAACATCCAGTCCGGCGTCGACAGCGGCCTTCACGTAGGCAATGCCATTAGCCAGGGTAAAGGCTATTTCCTGAGCGGCTGTGGATCCAGCCTCTCGAATGTGATAGCCACTTATGCTAATGGTGTTCCATCGGGGAAGGCTTTCCCGGCAATAGCGGAAGATATCGGTGGTCAACCTCAGGGATGGCTGAGGCGGGAAGATCTGGGTGCCACGGGCAATATATTCCTTGAGCACATCGTTCTGGATGGTGCCATCGAGCTTCGTTAAGTCGGCCCCCTGCTTCCTGGCCAGGGCGATGTACATCGCCAGCAGGATAGGAGCAGTGGAATTAATGGTCATTGAGGTGCTGACTTCAGCCAGCGGTATCTCCTTGAACAGCGTCTCTACATCCTCCAGGGTATCGATGGGAACCCCAACCTTGCCTACTTCTCCCTCTGCCAGTGGGTGATCGGAGTCATATCCGATCTGGGTGGGGAGGTCAAAGGCAACGCTCAGGCCAGTCTGTCCCTGCTCCAGGAGATAACGGTATCGCCGGTTGGATTCCTCGGCCGAGGCGAAGCCGGCGTATTGCCTCATGGTCCATACTCGCCCGCGATACATGGTCGGCTGGACACCACGGGTATAGGGGTATTCACCGGGATAACTCAGCTCCCGGGCATAATCGAACCCGCTCAGGTCATCGGGGGCATAAACTACATCGAGCGCTATGCCTGAGGCAGTCTGAAATTCGTCTTCCCTCTGCGCAGACCGCTTCAACGCCGGATCAAGCGTCTTCTCCTGCCATTCCTGCTTATTGGCGCTGGAGCTCATCCGATCCCCCCTGGGTAAAACTCATCACACTAGCAATGTTAAATTTCCCAAAGTCATTGCGAGAAGCGTCAGCGGTTGCGAGGCGTAGCCGAAGTAAACCAGGAGCAAGATTCCTCGCTTACGCTCGGAACAAGCTCCGCAATCTCTAAGTAAGGGATTGCTTCGCTCTGCTCGCAATGAC
>QLUL01000006.1 GCA_018725425.1 Chloroflexota bacterium | reverse complement strand
TGATTCTAGCATCAAAGCGTTTGGCTTGCAAGGCAGCAAATGCACTCGGTGGGGTAACAAAATGACGGATTGTTCACCCTGACAAGGGGCTAGTTTAAGCTTTCTCCCATTTAGCATCCATGATGGTTGATGTTTTGTGCTATAATAATGACGGCGGAGGTAACTATTATGGCACAAAACATAAGAACTCTTGGCGATACAGGGAGCAATCTCTTGACAGAGCTGACCCGTCAAGGTAAGCGCCTTTTCACCTTCGATGATGCTGCTAAAATCTACGGTACTAGCAATAGTGGACTGCACGGACTGTTATCCAGACTGGTTAAGCGACGCTGGCTTCAACGCATGGAGCGGGGTAAATATCTCATATTACCCTTTGAAGCCGGACGCGAAGGTGAGTGGACTGAACATGAATTCATAATTGCCTCCTATCTTATCAACCCCTACTATATTGGATTCCGCAGTGCCCTCAATTACTATGGCTATACGGAACAAGTTAGTCGGACTGTCTTCATAGCTTCAACTCGTCGCAAGTCAAAGCCAGCTCTGGAGATTTCCGGAGTAACATACCGCTTTGTGTATATGTCTGAGCATAAATTCTTTGGAGAAACCGAAGTGATTTTGGATAAACATGGGGTTAACATCTCCGAACCTGAAAAAACAATAGTAGATTGCCTTGACCGATTACGGTACTGTGGCGGCGTAGCAGAAGTAGCTAAGGCACTGTGGTATGGGCGCGACGAGCTTGATTTTGTGAAATTGGCTGAGTATGCACGGAAGAGCGGAAACAGAGCTGTAAGCCAGCGGTTAGGCTACCTTCTGGAGACGCTAAGCCCCGATAGAGATGAGGCTATTGTCATTCTCCGTGATGGCATGAGTAGTGGATATGCCCCGCTTGATACCCTGGCAAATACCGAGGGTAGATATCTTGACCGATGGAAAATCATCGTAAATGTTTCGGAGAATGAACTCTTACAGTGGAAGGAGCAGTAGTGTTATCCAAGGCCGAATTGCAGAGGATGGCCCAACACGAAAAAGTAGCTTTAGGCATATTGGAAAAAGACTACGTGCTTACAGAGGTGCTTAAAACTCTATCACAGGTGCCAGTGCTGAATGAGGTGATGGTATTCAAGGGAGGTACTGCCCTACGTAAAGTCTATTTCTCGCACTGGCGTTACTCGGAAGACCTGGACTTTACGGTGAGACATGACATGGCTAAAGAAGAGCTAAGGCAATCTCTTGACGGATGGTATCGCCAGGTAGAACAGGAGTCCCAGATACAGCTTACGACTAAGATGCTTCATAAGACAGATGGTTATGCTCGCATCCGAAGTCAGTTCCTGGGCCCCTTGTCCTACCCGGGTATGATTTATATGGACTTGAGCTTTGACGAACCATTATGCCTTGAGCCTGAATATCGGAGAGTGTTAACTGACCCCTTTACTGATCAGCAACGAGAGGTACTGGTCTACCCACTGGAAGAGTTGCTTGCTGAGAAGATGCGAAGCTTGCTTGAACGCGGTAAATCCAGAGATTATTACGACGTATGGAGAGTATTAAGGGAGCACTCTTCCCAGCTTAACTTCGAGCTTCTGGGGGCAGTGCTGGCCGAGAAGCTTGCACATAAGGGCCTTTGCCTCCGATCTATGAGCGATTTTCTTCCGGGAGACCCAGGGGTACTGAAGAGCTACTGGGAAAAGGATTTGAAGCAGCAAGTTGAATCATTGCTGCCTCTTGAGGAGGTGCTCGACGAGTTACAAGGTATGCTTAACAAGCTTGTAGCTCCCTGCATGTCTTTGGAAGAGACTAAATCTTGATGACAAGTCGAAGCGGGAGTCTTTGTTGCTGTGAGACAAGTCGGCTAGGTCAGATTTAGCGCATATTACTCTGAAAAAACTATGCCCACCGCGAATATTTTGGTTGCGGCAGGAGGCCGCGCTATGTATGGGTAGTTTGAAGGGGGTTTTGTTATTTTGATTAAGGAGACAGGTGATTTTCACTTAGCTGGACATAGAAAACCTAAGTTGTTCTATGGTTATATTGTGGTTGGGGTTACCTTCCTTATCTTGGTGGTAATGTTCGGCACATTTTATAGCTTTGGTATCTTTTTTAAGCCGTTGTCAGCAGAGTTTGGCTGGACTAGAGCAATCACATCAGGTGCCTTCTCATTGTGTTTGCTCTTATTCGGTTTTCTGAGCATTATCACCGGGAGATTAAGTGATAGGTTTGGTCCGAAGATTGTTGTGACAGCTTGTGGCTTCATTTTAGGATTGGGCCATCTATTGATGTCTCAGATTGGTGCTATTTGGCAGCTATATCTGTTCTATGGGGTGATGATGGGTATTGGGATGAGTGGCGGATTCGTCCCGCTGGTATCTACAGTAGCTAGGTGGTTTGCCAAGAGAAGGGGAATAATGACCGGTATTGTTGTAGCTGGCATAGGTGTAGGCATAATGACTATACCCCCGATAACTAGTTGGCTCATCGCTAGCTATGGCTGGAGAACCTCTTATATTATTGTAGGTATCATAACTTTAGTATTGCTTGTACCGGTAGCGCAGTTTTTAAAGCGTGACCCCGGTCAGATGGCGCGGTTGCCATATGGTGAGAATGGGTTAGAGGAGAAAGGTTTAGGTTTACAGGCTAGGGGGTTTTCTCTTAAGGAAGCAGTTCATATGAGCCAATTCTGGATGTTTTTTGCTATGATGTTCTGTTTCGGTATATTCTTAAATATTATCATGGTGCATATTGTCCCCCACGCCACTGAGCTTGGAATTTCAGCCACCGGTGCTGCCAATATTCTACCTATTATTGGTGGGCTAAGTATAGCCGGGAGGATTACAATGGGTAGCGGTGGTGATCGAATTGGTAATAAGTCAGCTCTTATTATTAACTTTATTCTGATATCAGTTGCTTTATTGTGGCTGTTAGCAGCCAGAGAGGTGTGGATGTTGTATCTGTTTGCCCTTATCTTTGGGTTTGCCTATGGTGGTATAGCAGCGCTAGAGTCACCAGTAACCGCTGAGTTATTTGGACTAAGTTCACTCGGTGCAATCATGGGGATTCTTGCGTTTGGCTTTGCAATTGGGGGAGCTATTGGTCCGGTCGTGGCTGGTAGTATATTTGATATGACTGGTAGCTATCAACTAGCTTTCTTAATCTGTGCAACAATCAGTGTCATAACTATTATATTGACCTCGTTGTTGAAACCAGCTAGCACTGGCGGAAGTGGAAATGACCCGAGAAGAAGCCCTTGATTCTACTAAAGCTAATGTGGAGAATGAAAATCTGGTTCCGGTTCGTCCGAGTGTGCGTGCAGCGTGCGTTTTTCGGAGTTAATCGGCCACCTTCACGGAGCAAATCGGCCACTTCTAGATGGAGCCCAATTAGTCGAAGAGGACTCGGAGAGGAGCTGGAGTAGAGCTGGGCAACAAGAAAGCCCTAGAATCCTCATAATGAGCTACGCAGCCATCGCAATGTCAATCTGACGCTTTTCCCTCACCCCCCCCACCCCGGTGGCAAATCAGAAAAACGAGCGAAAGGAGGGATTTGCAATTGACACCAACTTGAGCTAAACTGAAATAAGCCTAGTGTCGCTCCGACCCCCGGCTACTTCTAGGGCAGGTGGCCGGTTTCGACCGAGAAGGTGGCCGGTTTGGCGAACCGGGTGGCTTTGAGCGAAATCCGCACCCGCGTCTCACTAATGCTGAAGTAGGGAGTACACCCCAAGATAGTCCAGGATCGGTTAGGCTATGCCAGTTATTCAGATAACCTTCGACACCTACTCCCACGTTGCTCCTGGACTTCAAGAGGAGGCAGCCCAGAGTTTTGATAAACTGCTTAATGGCAGGTGTGAAAAAGAAGCCGTTCAAAATCATTATTAGCAAATTATCAGCAAAACCTTGTTATGTCTAATGGGGTAAGTGCTTACAATCGCTAATTTAGCTTCAAGAACAGGCCCGGAGGGGTGACCGAGTGGCTTAAGGTGCCGCTCTCGAAAAGCGGTGTCATCTCTGGTGACCGTGGGTTCGAATCCCACCCCCTCCGCTTTCGAGCGGCTGAGTATATCCCTGGATACAATTGCCGAGCAGGATACATGGAGAGGTGCTGGAGTGGACGATCAGGCGCGCCTGGAGAGCGCGTGTCGCCTTTGGTGACCGTGGGTTCGAATCCCACCCTCTCCGCCAGTTTAGGAACTGGCGGTACCTTTTGGACGAGATCCGATTTGAGCGTCTTTGAGAACAGGACTTGTCTTAAAGGATACGCTCGGCCGGAGAAATTTACTCTGGTTTCAGATAGGCAGGACTTGCGCAGTTGCGGTAAGACTGTATATATTAGGAGGATAATGCGATGACCAAATCCCTAACCGAAACACTTGGGGCAATAAAGCCTCTGAATTTGGAGGCAATGGAGACCGCCAGAAGGCGCCAGGATACACTCACCAAGCCTCAGGGCAGCCTGGGACAGCTTGAAGACCTTGCCATCCTTATCGCCGGGATAACGGGGAATCCCCGGCCGAAGATTCGGCACAAGGCCATCATCACTATGGCTGCTGATCACGGCGTGGCAGCCGAGGGGATAAGCCTCTATCCCCAGGAGGTAACCGGGCAGATGGTGCTCAACTTTCTGGGAGGAGGGGCGGGTATCAATGTCCTCGCCCGCCATGTGGGGGCAAGGGTTGTGGTGGTGGATATGGGCGTTATCGGTGGATGCGAACCCCATTCCGGGCTTCTCTGTAAGATGATTGATTTCGGCACCAAAAACATCGCCCGCGAACCGGCTATGAGCCGGCAGCAGGCGCTGGATGCCATTGAGGCGGGGATCGAGGTGCTTGAGTCGGAGATCGCCAAAGGATTGGATATAGTGGGCACCGGCGATATGGGGATTGGCAACACCACCGCATCAAGTGCCGTCTGTGCCGTGATGACCGGCAAGCCGGTGGTCGAGGTCACCGGCCGCGGTACCGGTCTGCGGGATGAGCAACTGACCCACAAAGTGGCGGTAATTGAAAAAGCGCTCCAGGTGAACCAACCCAATCCTGATGATCCCCTCGATGTGCTGGCCAGGGTAGGGGGATTTGAAATCGGCGGGCTCGCCGGCGTTATGCTGGGAGCAGCAGCAAACCGCATCCCGGTGGTCATTGATGGTTTCATCTCCGGGGCAGCGGCGCTCATCGCTGCGGGGCTCTCGCCGACTGCCAGAGAATATTTCATCGCCGCCCATCTATCGGTGGAAGCCGGGCACCGGGTGGCACTGGAGCACCTGGGGCTCACCGCGCTGCTCAACCTCAGGATGCGCCTTGGGGAAGGCACTGGGGCAGCCTTAGCAATAAGCATTGCTGAGGCTGCAACGAAGGTCCTGGACGAGATGGCCACCTTTGAGGAGGCCGGGGTCTCCGAATCGGAAGAGGTTGGGTAGGGGAGGCTTTAGCCTCCCGCCACAGGGCGAATTTATTCGCCCCTACCCTAGAGCCCGCGCTCGGAACAAGCCGCAACTTTGAACCTTGAACCTTGAACGGAGAGGAGACGATTTGGGTTTCTGGACTGCCTGGCAGTTTCTCACCGTATTCCCTGCCCCAGGAGGCCGAGGCTTCAGTGAGAGCGGGATTGGCCGCTCGATAAGCTACTTCTCGCTGGTGGGGCTTATATTGGGGGCGATCCTGTTGGGGCTCGACCAGCTACTGGGACTCTTCCTGCCTCCGCTGCTCGTGAGCGCCTTACTGGTCGTTTCGCTTATTCTCTTCACTGGTGCGCTCCATCTCGATGGATTGATGGACACCTGCGATGGGTTTGCCTTGAGGAGCTCCGCGGCCGAAAGGCTCAGGGTGATGGCCGATAGCCGGGTGGGGGGGTTCGGGGTGGTGGGGGCATGCTGCCTCATCCTGCTTAAAGTTATCTCGCTGATAACCATGCCGGTGGGGTTGAGAGCGGCAGCGCTCCTGCTGATGCCTACCCTGAGTAGATGGAGTGCTACCTACGCTATCACTGCCTTCCCCTCCGCTAAGAAGGAGGGACTGGGCCAGGTGTTCAAGAAGCAGGCGAGCTGGCTGAAGATGGGCATGGCAACGGTGATCGCCGTAGCTGCAGCAGCGGCTTTTCTGAGTTACGCCGGGGTAGCGATGGTGGTTGTGGTTTGGGTTACCAGCTTTCTGCTGGCGAGAACTCTCAGCTCACGCCTCGGCGGACTTACGGGCGATACCTATGGTGCTATAATCGAGCTTTCCGAGGTAGCGACGCTGATTCTGATCATCATAATCGGTAAACTAGGAGGAACAAGTTGGCTAGGCTTATACTTGTAAGGCACGGCGAGACGGAGTGGAACAAGTCGTTTCGGTATCAGGGCCACAGCGATATCCACTTGAACGACAATGGGATCGAACAGGCGGCAAGGGTGAGGGATCGACTTGCCGGTGAGAGGATAGATGTTATCTACTCCAGCGACCTCTCCCGGGCGTGTGAAACTGCTCGGAGCATCGCCTCGATGCACGGCATGGCGGAGATCCGTCAAACAGCGTTATTGAGGGAGATGGACTTCGGCCAGGCTGAAGGAATGACCTTCGACGAGATCAAGGAGAACTACCCCCGGATCGCCGGCGATCTTCAAGCCTGGCGAACCAGAAGTCCGGAAATTCGTCTCCCTAACGGTGAGAGCATAGCTCAACTTGGCGCCAGGGTGGCCCAGTTCGCCGAGGAGCTGAAGGGATATGAACCCGAGGAAACGGTGTTAGTGGTGGCTCACGGGGGCTCGCTGCAAGTGCTTATCTGCCTGCTGCTGGGAATTGGCCTGGAGCACTGGTGGCAGGTGCGCCTCGGCAGCGCCTCGGTCACCATCATGGAGACCTCACCCTATGGAGCGGCGTTCATCGTGCTGAATGACACCTGCCATCTGCAGCGGTCAGCAGTCAGCGAAAACAGGTAGGGGAGGCTAAAGCCTCCCCCGACAGGGCGAATAAATTTGCCCCTACCCTTTGGAGCGGTAGTCGTCCAGGCTGTGTGTGGGGAAGCCGCGTCTTGCCAGGACAGTATTTACGGAGTTGGCAATATCTTCCAGCGTGTCAAGAAGCGTTCCGTCGAGATCGAAGACTACGACTTTAAAGTACATTAGCGATCCCTGGTAATGCCAAGCACAACTTCTTGGCATATAGATTAACCCAGTAGCGAAAAGGATTGGACAAATTATCTCTCGTCCCATGCCGCGGCTTACTAGCACCCCTAGTGTTAGGTTTGCTTGAATCAAAGGCAATGACGCTGCTACATCACAGGCTAGAGAGAGTGAGATAGTAAAGTGTAGATACGCTCCATATCAAGACTCTGCCGCACGATCATGGCGAGTTTATCATATTGCTCCTCTCTGAAAGGCATCTCGCTTTTCATTTCGAGCGGGCAGTCAGGCTTTATATTGTGCAGCAAGCCACGTCGAAAGCGTTCGTTGTCGAAGAGCCCGTGGAGGTAGGGTTGATGTATGGAGTCCTCTTCATCGATCATGATGTTGTGATAGTAGGGCACCACGCCGAGAACCGCAATGCCGGTGTGGTCCTCCAGGTAATCGAGCCCCGGTTGGAGAATGGAGACATCACCACGGAATTTATTGATGATGAAACCCTTGATTCTCTCCCTTTCCTCGTCCTGGAGGAGGACGATGGTTCCTACGAGGGAGGCGAAAACCCCGCCTTTATCAATGTCTCCCACGAGCAGAACCGGTGACTGAGCCAGCCTGGCGATGCTCATATTCACCATCTCGAAGCGGCGGAGGTTTATCTCCGCCGGGCTCCCGGCACCTTCGATTATTACGATGTCGTACCGGGAACGCAGCCGGGCTAGAGATTGTTCGATTATTGAAAATAGGTCGGGGGTGTGCTTGTAGTAGTCACGGGCGCTGATGGTCATCCATGGCTTCCCCATAACCACCACCTGTGACCGGGCATCGGCCTCGGGCTTGAGCAGCACCGGATTCATATCCACGCACGGCTCAATGCCCGCGGCTTCAGCCTGCACCGCCTGGGCTCGTGCCATCTCCAGGCCGTCTCGGGTCACAAAGGAGTTCAGCGACATGTTTTGCGACTTGAATGGTGCTGCGTTGAAACCATCCTGATGCATGATACGACACAGGGCGGTAACAATGATGCTCTTGCCGACCGAGGAGCCGGTACCCTGGATCATCAGCGTTTTGGCGGTCATGGTTATCCTTTCACCTTCATTGGAATGCCGGCGACCATGAAATAGACTTCATTGGCATATCGGGCGATCAGTTGGTTGGCTCTTCCCAGAAGGTCACAATACACCCGCCCCAGCCTGTTCTCCGACACGAGGCCGAGTCCGACCTCGTTGGAGACGATGATGAAGGTTGCACTTGTCTTTTGGATGAATTCAGCCAGTGTTTCTATTTCCGCCACGACGCGATTCTCGGCATCCTTGGTGTCGAGCCCGCCCGATTCCGAGAGCCCTCGTTCTTCGCCCAGCATGAGATTCGAGACCAGCAAAGTGAGACAATCGATGAGCACGATCTCAGCATCGCCGATCCGCGCGGCAATTCCCTTGGTCACATCGGTGGGTGCCTCCAGAGTCTGCCAGGAGCTTGGACGCTGGCGCTGGTGTTCCGCGATCCGTGTCTTCATTTCCTCATCGAGGGCCTCGGCAGTGGCAATGAAGAGAACCTTGCCGCTGATAGTGCCCGCCAGATTCTCGGCAAAGCGGCTCTTCCCGCTGCGCGCTCCCCCTAGTATAAGGATACATCTCCTATCCAAAGTCAGTACCTCGATTCCCTCTGCAAGGGCACCGGCGGGGGACAAGCCCCCGCGCTACGCAGCAAAACGTAGTGCCGAGGTTTATCCTCGGCAAACGCTTATTTATATTCTATCCCAAAAAGACGATTTTTGAAACTCAAATAGCGTCTTCTTGTTTGCCATCGCTAGAAAAGCTATACTGTAAGTGTTGAGCATAGAATATTGAGTGTTGAGGCGGGGAGAGGGGGAGATCTCTAAACCCAAAACTCGAAACTCGTAAGATAGCTATGTATCAAGATACCATCGCAGCTATCTCTACCCCCATTGGCGAGGGCGGGATCAGGATCGTCCGTCTCAGCGGGCAGGACGCCTGCTCGATTGCGACAAAACTTTTTGATAAGAGGCTCTCGGACCGCCGACTGAGCTACGGGCACATAATCGATCCCGGAATCTGCGAGGTGGTTGATGAGGTGCTGGTGGCCTATATGGCTGCTCCCCACACCTATACCCGGGAGGACATCGTAGAGATCAACTGTCACGGTGGCATTGTGCCTCTGCAGCGTATACTGGGACTTACACTTAAGCTTGGAGCCCGGCTGGCTGAGCCGGGCGAATTCACGCTGAGGGCATTCCTGAACGGCAGGATTGACCTCTCGCAGGCGGAGTCGGTCCTGGACATCGTGCAGGCCAGGACGCAGGCCAGCCTCCGCCTGGCGGTGCAGGGATTGGGGGGAAGGCTCTCCGGGCAAATCAGGTCAATACGGAACGACTTACTGTCCGTGCTAGCCTACCTCACTGCGAGAATTGATTTCCCCGAGGACGAGGTCGAGGAACAGGATGCCCTGGAGCCAATCAAGAAAGCACACTTCGAGCTGGATGAACTCATCGCCGGCGCCGATGTCGGTATCGTCTATCGTCAGGGCGTGCGGACGGCCATCGTGGGACGGCCGAATGTGGGGAAGTCGAGCTTGTTGAATCGGTTGTTACGGGAGAATCGGGCCATCGTGATCCCCATCCCCGGCACCACCCGCGATACTCTGGAAGAGGTAGTGAACTTAGAAGGAGTGACTTTCGTTCTGATCGACACCGCGGGGATCACTCACAGCGAAGATGTGATCGAGACCCTGGGCGTGGAGCGGAGCCGTAAGGCCATTGAGCAGGCGGCGCTTGTCCTGCTGGTGACTGATATCAGCGAACCGCTTAATGCCGCCGATTTCGAGGTCATCGAGCTCCTGGATAGCAGAGCGGTGCTGGTGGTGGGCAACAAGTGCGACCTGCTGTCTTTTAGTCAAGAGTCAAGAGTCAGGGGTCCCCCTCCCCTTCTGAAAGCTGATAGCTAATACAAGACAGCCAAAATCTCCTGTGGTCGTGAGATCAGTGCCTGCGCCCCGTTATCCTGGAGCTCCTCTTGTGACCTGAATCCCCAGAGTACCCCTAGCGGGAACATGCCGGCAGCGATGGCTGTCTTCATATCTATGCCGGAATCCCCCACGTAGAGGATGCGTGACGGCGGGACACTCAAGTACTCAGCTACCTGAGAGGCACCTGTTGGGTCCGGCTTGGGCGGAATTCCACTGTGGAGGCCCAAAACTATCTCGAATGTCCAGTCTGGCAGGAGTTCCGTGACACATTTTTTGGTGAAATCATCCGGCTTGTTGGAGAGCACTGCCAGTTTTAGATGGCGCGACGCCAGCTCATCGAGCATCTGCGGCACACCGTCATATGGCGTCGTCTTCACATTCCAGTTACGACCATACTCTTCCCGAAATGCCCTTACGCACTCCGCTATGGTGTCATCGTTCCGTTTCTCGTCGGGCAGCACGCGGGTAATAAGCGTAGTCACCCCTTCGCCCACGAAATAACGGTAGTCGTCCAGGCTGTGTGTGGGGAAGCCGCGTCTTGCCAGCACAGTATTTGCGGAGTGGGCAATATCTTCCAGCGTGTCAAGAAGCGTTCCGTCGAGATCGAAGACTACGGCTTTAAAGTACATTAGCGACCTTTTCATGCTATGTTAGGTGACGTGCCTGGTCAATCGAAAACGTCACGGGGTTCTCAAAACGGCAAGAACTCCGTTCGATTCGCTAGATCTTCAGGTTCTCCCACTCTAGCAATAAGTTCTAGATCGTTGACACAAGTTCCAATTGACACGCGTAAGGGATGAGCATAAATCACACCTGCAAAAGGAATACCCTCTAATTGGCGTCGTGTGGCCTCAGCCAACAAGTCGTCGTCAAAGGTAAACAGCACCCGTCGCAGACCCGTGGCCCGATCAAGTAGCCCAGGATCAGACAGATCGGTTGCATTGTCCTCTTGCGCTGTGATGACCTCAACTCCACGGAGGCGCAACCCAATCGTAATGACCCTGGGAATATGGGTGTCCATATAAAAGGCAATCGCCATTATAGCAATCCTTTGGCTTTCAGTCGGGCCACCAACGGCGAGGGCCCGACTTTTTGGCATACCTGTTCGACGTGGTGCAGGCGACGTTCAATGTCCTGCCCTAGTTCCTCCACATGGTCCCAATAGTATGCCAGGGCTGAATGGATTTGCCCCAAGGTCAAATATGGGTGTTGGAAGTGGAGTTCTTCCGGACTCCAGCCGTATGCTGTTCTCTCAATCACAAGTTCGACCACCTTCATCGTAGTGCCTGTAATAATTGGCACGCCAACTTCATCAATGGTGACGTGCTCGTATCCGGTTTTAACTAACGACATTGACAAATCCCTCCTTTTTGTTTAGTGCGGAACCGTGCACGTCGTCTAACGGTTTCGGGGTTCACGAACTCAGCAAAGCTGAGTTGGGCGGTGCGAAGCGGAGCCGTGAACCATGGGTTATCTGCCGTCACGATTCTTCCACTTTATTCAGGAAGCTGTAATTTCTCAGCCTAATGACCCTGAAATCATATAGGGAATCCCAGAATGCTCCAACTTTGCTACGAGCCTTGCTAAGAAAGCTTTTTGACTCATTAACTTCTCTTGTTCCTATCGGAGCCAAGTTCGCATATCCCGCCGTTTTGGGGAATATACCTGAACTATTTCAGACATATCCCTGTCTGTAGAAGAAAGCCTAACGGCACGCGGTTCAGCCGCCGCCGACTCTGGCAAGACTCGCTCTAATAACCAGAAGGATTGATGGCAAGACACGCCACGCCTACCCGGGCCGAGGGCGGTCGGCTGCAATCGCTTGTTAGGCCACCGCTGTTGATAATACTGACTATACTACACCTTTGCAGACACTCGCTCACTGAGTATCAGGTTAGCGACAGGCAAGGCTAAGACTTCTAAACGAGATAAATCAACAAAGTTGCTGGCGTCCTCAATCTCAATGCCGATAACCCGATTGTGTTCGTCGAAGTCAAGCACAATGCCAGGCGTAACTTCTTCAGACTCCGTACTTACCCCCTCGACAAGTTTTAGGTAAAGCATATCAGTATCCGGGTGGTATTGAAAAACCATCTTTTTCCTACCTCCTCCTCTTTTAGGGCTTAAAACGGCGATCAAAAAAGCATTATGTATTGTTTTTCCGTCTGGTTCTGTAACCACTCGCAGGTACTTACCAGTTTCTACTATCAGTGCCCAATGACGAATACGTCCATTAGCTTGCACCTCTGTGCAGATAGGACTATTGAGCACATATTCGATCCATTTCATCTTGAGATAAGGACGACGCACCGTGACGCTGGTTGTGAAGTAATTCGTCGTTTTCATTAGCTATTCTTTGCCGATAGTGTTACTGGCCCAACGGGTTGCGACTCAGTCGCCCACGCGGGGCTAGGAAGACATGGCTTGCTGACCTGCTACTTGGCGACCAAGACTTGCTCAATCGCGGAAGGCTGGCAGTGCGCAGTCCGTTGGATTAGATGCCCCAAACTCACCCTGCCCCCCTATAACGGCATTTTTTGCCACTGAGGGTTGAGCGGTCGATCACCCCCAACTCTTTTAAATCTCGCGCAGGTCGATTTTTCCTGAGAGCGGGTGGCTGCCTTCTCAACGAAAGGATTGCCAGGTGCTGGCGACCCCGAGGGGGGGCGAGGCATGCAATACCTATGGAACGGAATTGGCAGAATTGGGTGAGAAGTGTTTGAGTGGTGAAGAGCGCAATATTCAGTTCCATATACAGTTTTGCTTGGGCAATACTGGCGTTATGACACAAAAATTGTGTTTACACAACGAGTATAACACCTGCGGACTTAGATGGCAAGCGGCGGGTTTGGGCATCAGCCGTCAACGGCGTGTTATGCGCTTGTTGCGGGCAGGTTCTCCATCTCATAGACATGGATATTATCCATTGCGCGGCGTAGCACGTGTGCCAAAGCCATCGCGGTTCCAATAGGATAAATGAACACCGCGTTCGCCCAATTCCAACCCGGCATCTTCGGCCATTTCCTTTTCAGGACGCACCCCAATACCGAGCACAATCATATCTGTTTCAATTCTCTCACCGCTACTTAAGTCAACCGTCGAATATTTCCGGTCATGGTGTATCGCTTCTATACCATCACCGAGGTGCAATTCAACACCCTTTTCCCGGAGATGTCCGTGCACCGGGGAAGCCATTTCATAGTCTATGGGTGCGCCACCCACACCTCCCCGATATAATAGTCCCTTAAGTCTAAAGTCTTGCGCAAAATGGAAAAATCCTAAATCCTAATTTCTAAGCACTAAACAAATCCAAATAGGAAAATTCCAAATATGGGGCAGTTTTGAACATTTGAACTTTGGGATTTGTTTAGTATTTCGTGCTTCGAATTTCGAATTTAAACGACAATATGCCTTGTTGGTTCCGGCTCGTCCGGGTTAGGGCAATACACAGTTCGCAAAAGAAATGTGCTCTCCCCTCTCAAACAGGATGATTTCACACTTCCCAATCCCCTTATCGGTTGCGCCGCCAGAAGCAGATCATGTCCTGCTGGCGCAGCACGATTTGAGCCAATACCCAACCTTGTTCGCCCTGGGCGTTGAGTATTTCGACGATGGCTGTCATATAGGGACTGGGAGCATCATCAAAGAAACACTTACCCTGGTAATCGCAATATACCAGGGGCGGTGTCTCCTCTGCCAGGAGGTCTGGAACCCTGGCAAGTATTTCACCCGCTTTATGGACTGTGATAGCGTACTCGTATTGCTTCATTTTGGCCTCGCAGTCGGCAATGAGCGGCTGTACCGCTCTTCCCTCCAGGGGTCGCCCTCGTTATGATAGCCGCGTTGCTCCCAGAAACCCGGCCGGTCCCCAGACATGAATTCCAAACCTCGCACCCACTTGGCGCTCTTCCAGAAATATCGTTTTGGCACCACCAGGCGCAAGGGATAGCCGTGTTCGGGGGTCAGGGGCACCTCGTCGTAGCGATAAGCCAGCAGCACATCATCGTCCATCAGCGCTTCCAGAGGCAGGTTAGTGGTATATCCGTGCTCACAATGAACCAGCACGTACCTGGCCTGAGGCAAAAGGCGAACGTGGTTCATCAACTGGCGAAACGATACCCCCTCCCATACCGTGTCTAATTTACTCCAGGTGGTGACACAGTGGATGTCGGCCACGACCCTTACCCGCGGCAAGGACGTGATTTGTTCATAGCTAAAGACGACTTTTTCCTCCACCAGCCCAAAGAGCCTCAGGCTCCAAGTCGCTGGATCAAAGCTGGGAACGGGACCTTCGTGCAGCACCGGCAGATGATCAGTGAGGTGCTGGCCCGGTGGAACACGCTCTTCAGGAATCATCTACTTCCTCTTCTCGCATTGTATATAGTATATAGTGCGTGCCCTCCCGTGTCAATCTCGCACTGATGGGCTACAAACACGAATGATAATTGAACCGACCAGTTGCCCTAATCGACCGCGTCGAGCCGAAGCGAAGTGTTGACATCTCGGCCTGATCATGATACAACTTGATTATCCCCACCTTGCTGGATCAATGTGTGTGGTTAGAGGAACGCGTGGCATTGGTTACTGTCCGGTTTTATGCACTTCTGCGCCTCAGACTGTCTACAGACCCTTTGCATGTAGAGGCGACCGATGTAATGGAAGTGATTGAGCACCTGGAGCAGAAATTCGGCCATCAATTTCGACAGGAGTTCGGTGCCAACGAAAAGATGAGGGAGTCCTGCCTTTTTTTACTTAATGGCCTCAACCTTCGAAACCTGAAGCAGACCAGGCTGAAAGAGGGGGACATCCTCCACGTTTTCCTCCCCACCGCCGGCGGATGAGCAGATTTCATAGTTACGGACACTCAAAATCAGGAAGGATAATCTATGTCAACAGAAAGACCGCTGCTTCTCCTATTCGACGGACATGCCCTTATCCATCGCGCCTTCCATGCCCTGCCGGCACTTTCGACCAAGGAGGGAAAACCAACGGGGGCTGTTTATGGCTTCGCAAGCATGCTCCTGAAGACACTCGAAGAGTTTAAGCCCTCACACTGGGCAATCGCCTTCGACACCGCCGCTCCCACCTTCAGGCATATTCAGTTTCAGGATTATAAGGCGCACCGTCCCAAAGCGCCTGACGAGCTCATCTCACAATTCGCCGTCGTTCGCCAACTGGTCCAGGCCCTCGGCGTCCTCGCCTTTGAGGTGGAAGGCTACGAGGCCGACGATATTCTTGGTGCTCTCAGCCAGCAGGCCAGCGCACAGGGGATCTATTCTATCATCGTAACCGGCGATACCGATACCCTGCAGCTTGTCTCCCCCGGTGTCGAGGTGCTTCTTCCCCGGCCCCGGCGCCCGTTCAGTGACACTCAACTTTACGATGAAGCAGCGGTACAGCAGCGATACAGCCTCCGACCACAGCAGCTTGCCGACCTGAAGGGCCTCAAAGGCGATCAGACGGATAATATCCCTGGAGTAGCCGGTATCGGAGAGAAGATCGCCGTCAAGCTTATCCAGCAATTTGACAGCCTGGAAGGAATCTACCGACGAATCGACGAGGTGAGCCCGCTCAGGATTCAAAAGATCCTACGGTCCAATGAAGAAGTGGCACGACAGAGCAAAAAGTTAGCCACCATCGTCACCGATGTCCCGGTAAGCCTCGACCTCTCATCCTGCCGCGTGAGCAGCTATAAGCGGGACACGGTTACCGCGCTGTTTCGAGAGCTGGAGTTCTTCAGTCTCCTGGACAAACTGCCGGGGACAACATCCGAGTCTGGAGTTTGGAGTCTGGAGTCTGGAGTCCCCCTCCCCTTGACTGGAGATGACGGGCAAGATACCCGTCCTTCTGAACTCTCGACTTTTTATGAAATAGTGGCTACCTCCGAAGCCCTTAATGAACTGGTGGAGGAACTCTCCACAGCCGGGGCATTAGTGGTGGATACGGAGACCTCCGGCAAAGAGGCAAGACACACGACATTGGTAGGCATCTCTCTTTCGATGACTCCGGCGAAGGCCTGGTATATCCCCGTCGGGCACAGGCAGTCGGCAGTCAGCAGTCAGCAGTCGGCAGTCTGGGGTGGGGAGGGACCAGCGACTATCAACTATCAACTATCAACTAGTCAACTCTCTCTATCCGAGATCACTACCAGACTCAAGCCTATCATGATAGACCCCGCTATTTCGAAGATAGCCCACAATGCCAAGTATGATATGACCGTTCTCTGGCAACACGGGTTGGAATTGCAGCATATCAACTTCGATACCATGATCGCGGCGCATCTTCTGGGGGAGAAGTCTCTAGGGTTGAAGCAGCTCACTTTCGGCAAACTGGGCATTGAGATGACCCCCATAAGCGCCCTCATCGGGTCGGGACCGAAACAGGGTTCTATGGCCGATGTCAGCATTGCACTAGCCGCCGATTACGCCTGCGCCGATGCCGATATGACGGGTAGACTAAGCCAACTTCTGGAGGCAGAACTGAAGAGAGAGGGGTTGTGGGATCTTTTCGTCGAGGTTGAGATGCCGCTGGTTCCGGTCTTATATCGGATGGAGAGGAATGGGATAGCTCTGGATACTAGCTTGCTTCGGGATATGTCGCAGGTCATGTTTATGGAGATGGCCAGGATCGAGGGTGAGATTTACGAGTCGGTGGGGTATA
>QLUL01000059.1 GCA_018725425.1 Chloroflexota bacterium | reverse complement strand
GAAGTCGATGCTCAGCTTGAGAGGCCGGAGCACAAGGCCCTCTCTGTCGCCGTCGCTCGATTGAGGGGGGGACGATTCGTGAACCGTCCCTCGGCGGACAGAGATAACCATCGAGAAATAGAGAGATGATCTGGAGGATTGGGGCCTGTAAAAACAGGCAAGTTTGTGGTATGCTTTTGATAAAGTGCAAACCGCTGATGGTCAGCGATTAGTGCTCCTGCGGCAAATGTAGTGGAGAGGTTGCTTTGCGTCCCGTGATGACTTGAGATCCGAATAAAGGGGGGCTAGAGAATTCCCTCTGAGAACTTTGTGGCTGAATGGTTACGTTAAGAAATGGAAAAGTTCCGCACCCCTATTATCCTGGCTCTGCTGATAGCTATCATCGCTGGCGGGGTGGTATTCTTCCTCAGACAAACCCCATCAACCTATCCTCTAGAAATTACCCTCCCCCCACTTCCCCACGAGATTAAGGTTTATGTTAGCGGCGAGGTGCAAAACCCCGGCATTTACGTCTTGAATGAAGCTGCTCGCGTCTACGATGCCATCAAGGCTGCCGGAGGGTTCGAGCCCGATGCCGACCGCGACGGGGTCAATCTGGCCCGAAATCTGCGGGACGGTGCGCAGATTCATGTTCGTAAGATCGGAGAGGTACCCCAGAGGATCAATATCAACACGGCCGATGCCTGGCTCCTCCAAGCCCTCCCCGGAATCGGTGAGGTTTGGGCAGAGAGGATTATCAAGTATCGCACCGAGCATGGGCCTTTCGAGTCCATTGAGGATTTGAAGAAGGTGCCAGACTTTCGCGACTCAACCTTTGAGAAGTTAAAGGATAAGATCACGGTGCACTGATGAGGCTTGTTTACCTCAGCCTGGCCTGGGTTCTGGGTATCTATCTGGGGTCAAGATTTGCCTTTCCCTGGAGCATCGTCTTAATTCTGCTTGGGGTCTCCTTCTTTCTCATCGTCCTATCGCATCGCAAGAAAACCCTCCGCTGGGGCGGATTGTGCCTCATCCTTCTCCTCGGCGCCGTCCTTCGCTTTCAATCTATTCCCATCGGTGATGAGCTGGAGTCATACCGCGGATGGTATGAACTGCGAGGGGTGGTCAGCGCTGATCCCGATGTCAGAGATTGGGCTACCACCCTTCAACTTGAGGTCCGGGAAATCAAGTTGGATGGCGAGTGGCAGAGCGTCTCGGGCAGGGCCCGGGTCACCGCTCCCCGGTTCCCTGGCTGGGAAATCCCACGGGATTTCCCATTTTACCGCTATGGCGACTTGCTGGAGATGAGGGGCAACCTGAAATCTCCAAGACCCCCGGATAAAGAAGGGGAATTTGACTTTCGCGAGTGGCTTGCCCGCCAGGGGATTTATACCATTATATCCCGGCCCCGCAATGTTACCCTCGTCGCTGCCGGGGAGGGAACTAAACTAAGGGGACCGATCTATTCGCTGCGGGGCAGTATGTCTCAGTCTTTGCAAAGAGCATTCCATGAGCCACAGGGCTCATTTGCCGAGGAGGTGCTGTTGGGTAAGCGGGGGCTCATGTGCCCGGAGCTAATGGAGAGCTTCAGGAGGACGGGAACAGCGCATATGCTTGCCATTTCCGGGATTCACGTGATGATCGTGGCGGGGATCGCCTTGAGTGCCAGCGTGTGGGTATTCGGCAGGCGGCGTCCAACGTACTTACTGGTCGCCCTGACTGTGATCTGGCTCTATGCCGTGATGAGCGGAATGCGCCCCCCGGCGACCCGGGCCGCCATCATGGCGAGCCTCTGGCTCTATGCCGACTGGATCGGCAGATCACACAGTAGTGCAACTGCCCTCGCCTTTGCCGCTTCTGTAATGCTGGCATTGAACCCATTGCTCCTGGGCGACGTCGGGTTTCAGCTCAGCTTTGCCGCCGTGTCAGGACTCGTCTTCCTGACGCCCATATTCCAAGATTGGGGCAAGCAGATCTTTGGCAATCCAGAAGGAGAGATCTCATCCGGCGTCAGTAATTATCTGATCGAGAGCTGTTCTGTCTCCCTGGGGGCTGTGATTGCCATCCTGCCCCTTATCGCTCACCACTTTCACCTTATTCCTCTGGTGAGCGTGCCTGCCAATTTATTGACCGTGCCGGTGTTACCGGGCATCATCCTCTCTGCGGCGTTGGTGGGAATCGTAGGAATCTTCGCGCCCGCTATAGCTAGCATCCTGGGCTGGGTCTGCTGGCTCTTCATCACGTATGTGTTCAATGTGGTCGAGGCCTTTGCGTCCATCCCATTTGCTGCGGTAGATGTCGAAGTAGGAGTCCCATGGGTTGTTGCCTGTTATGGCATTCTAATCGGGGCCGTTTGGCTCCGCGGGAACTGGAAGCGCTTGATGGGGAGCATTTCCAAAACAAATCGTCTGAAGGTGATGTAATGCCTGAGCTTGCCAAAAATATTCCCCTGAAGTGGATTATCGCTCCGCTGGCCGTGGTGGCAACCCTGGTCTGGACAGCGGCCCTGACGGTCCCGTGTGACCGACTTCATATATTCATCCTCGATGTCGGGCAGGGAGATGCCATCCTGATTCAGCGGGGGCATCAGCAGATACTCATCGATGGTGGCCCTTGTGTTAGAACAATTAGCCTTCGACTAGGAGAAAAAATGCCCTTCTGGGACAGAAGGATAGAATTGCTGATTTTGACGCACCCTAGTGCTGATCACATCACCGGACTGATAGAGGTGCTGCGGCGCTATAACGTAGAGAAGGTTCTGACCAGCGGACAGGAGGATGAGTCTGATATCTATAGGGAATGGCGCAGGCTGATCGAAGAGGGGGGCGTCGAGCGTGTCATTGCCCAGGTAGGCCGGCAGATCACCATGGGACCGGGGGTACAACTGGAGGTTCTTCATCCATCGGATACCCTACGGGAGGGGACCAGCCCAAACAACGCCTCGGTGGTGCTGAGGCTCACATATAGCAACTTCAGCCTTCTCTTGACCGGGGATATCGAAAGGGAAGCTGAGAAGTATCTTCTTGCCCAGGATGTGAAGCTAATATCCACCGTGCTCAAAGTCGCTCATCAGGGGTCAAATACCTCTACCACGCCTGAGTTTCTGTCTGAGGTTAAACCCATGTTAGCGGCGATCTCCGTAGGAGCGGATAACCGATTTGGGCACCCGCATGATGAGGTGGTTGATCGGTTGCGACGGGCAATCGGTGAGGATAGACTTTTCCTCACCTCCGAGGATGGCACCATCACCTTCATCACCGATGGGGAGAAGCTGTGGGTGGGGGTGGGGAGGTGACGAAGTCGGGCACCTCCTCTTCGAGGGGAATATCGTCCTGCCAGAGGGATTCCATTTCGCTCTCCCAATCATCAGGCCCCTCTGTTTCCTCAAGGAACTCGTCATCAAGATCGTACTTCACCATGGTGTTCTTGAGATATGGCCTCAGGTCCTCGGCTGGCCTCGGTGGAAAGAATGACGGGTGGCCTATCTGGGCAGGATGTTGAAATCTTTCCTTGATTATCACCTTAATCCGGTTATCTCTGAGGCTAATGATCGCCGCCTCATATTCATTGCCCCTTTTCATTAGCTCGATTAGCCGCAATCCTACTCGAGGCTCGATCTCACCGAGGTACTCCCCTGAATCGTTCATTACGGCTAGCCTCTGTCCCTGCACCTGAAGATCAACATGGTCGCCGGCAGACAATTTAGCCAATGTCTCGCCGGAAGCAATTCGGTGTATGTTGACCATCCTGGCCTTGCTAGCCTCTTCGATGAAGTACCCAGAATCTATTCCGTAAGCGTCTTTGGGATATCCTTGCCCATCCTTGAGATAGGATAGACGCTGAAGATTTCTCCTGGCGATACCATTGTTGGGATCGAGTTCGAGCACGTGCCCGTAAGCTTTCCGGGCTTCGGCATACTTCCCCAATTCAGTCAATGCCTTGCCCAGGCGATTATGAGCACCAACATCGTCCGGGGAGAGTTCAATTATGCTCTCATTAATTCTTGCCGCCTTCTCCCATCGCCTTTGCATAGCTGAGTTGACGGCTTCATCCGTGTAGTTTAGCGTCATCAGTGTCTCCTTCTTCTGGTTCCCCCTTGTGGGAGAGACTGTTTTGCATAATATCATGTTTTTTGCAAGAATGCAATACGGCAAACCATCAAGATAGTCAAGGGGAAATTGCTGAGGTGACAGCCGAGGGGATTAAAGATATCACCGTACCAAGCCGGCAATGATCTGCAGTAGAATTATAGCGATCATCGGGGTTATATCTATCATGCCCACCCGCGGGATAATCCCCCGCAGCGGCGCCAGAATAGGCTCGGTTACTTGATGCAAGAGGACCACCAATCGGTTGCCGGGATTCACGGGGAACCAGGAGATGATCACTCTGGCAAAGATGGCGATCGTAAGCACCTCGCAAAGGATGCGGATAAAGGTGAATATAAAACTCATTTCTGCTCCTTGCCCAGTTCTTTTGACTTCTCGTATGCGGCGATGATTGCCTGAGTCAGAATAGCTCGCAAGCTGCCCTCCTCAAGTCGGAGTAATCCAGCGGCTGTTGTCCCGCCCGGGGAGGTGACCATGTTGCGCAGCTCCGCCGGATGTTTGCCGCTTACCTCTGCGATGCGGGTTGATCCCCGCATCGTTTGCAGAACAAGTGCCATCGCCATCTCACGGGGCATCCCGATGTGCACCGCTGCATCAACCAGCGCTTCGATCATCAGGAATACGTAGGCCGGCCCGCTTCCGCTCACCGCGGTGGCCATATCGATATACTTTTCTTCGGTCACGTAGATTTCCTTGCCCAGGGCGGTGAGAATGGCTCGCGTCATGCCTTTCTGCTCGGAGTTTACTGCCGTGGTGGCAGTCCACACGCTGATTCCCTCGCCTATCTGGGCCGGGGTGTTGGGCATAACCCGAACTATGCAATTGTGACCCAATTGCTGACTTAGCGTTTCGATTCTCGCTCCGGCGATGATGGATAGAACCAACTGTCCGGGTTGAATCTCACCTCGAAGACCATCGCTCACTTCAGGGAGGACCTGCGGCTTCACTGAAAGGACCACGATGTCTTTCCCTCGGATGGCCTGGCGATTTTCGGCTACCCCTTGAATTCCATGTCGTTCGGCCAGAACCCTGAGCCGACCCTGATCGACATCGCTTACCGTGATCCCCGCTGGTTCAGCCGAGGCCTGCCGGATCAGGCCGGATATCATGGCTTCCCCCATCATCCCACCCCCGATGAAAGCGATCTTCATGATTCACCCCTCCGTTCGCCGAAAATGGCTCGGCCGATTCGCACCATGGTAGCTCCCTCCTCAATGGCCACCTCAAAATCGTCGGTCATTCCCATTGAAAGATGCTCCAGGCATATCGAGTCGCGTAACCCTCTGAGGTGCCGAAAGACCGGTCGCACATCCTCCGGGTCGCTTGCCAGAGGTGCGATGGTCATCAACCCCTTAATCTCCAGATTGGGCATTCGGCCAATTTCCTTCATCGCCTGAGGCACCTCCCCGGCGGAGAATCCGCCTTTGGTGGCTTCGCCAGATATATTGACCTCCAGCAGTATCGGTAGGGGTCGGATTAATCCGACCCCTACGGCGTGAAGGCTCAGGAATCTCGCCAGCCTCAGGGAGTCCACGCTCTGAATTATATCAAAAATCTCCGTAGCTGTCTTCACCTTGTTGGTCTGCAGATGCCCCACCATGTGCCAGGTGGAGCGGTCCCTTATACTTCCCAATTCCCCCAGTTTGACTTTGGCTTCCTGAACCCGGTTCTCGCCAAAATGGCCCACACCGGCCTCGTGGGCGGCCTGGATTGCCGCCGGTCCTACAGTCTTGGTGACGGCGACTAAAGTTACCTCTTGGGGAGATCGCCCCGTCCGCTCGCAGGCGAGAGCGATGCGACGTGTTACCTCCCGTATGTTGCGCTCGATGTCTATCTCTCTCATACGAAAATTCAGGATACAGGATTCAGGATACGGGATACGGGATACATGTATCTTGCATCTTGCATCTGGCATCTTGCCTGGCATGCCCGCTCCAGCTCGTCCCGGAGATACTCCGTCTTTACGCCTGAGTTTATCTTCCACCAGGGCAATCGTTCGCCCCCAGGGATCTCTCGATGAATGAGATTGGGATCCAACCCCGCCCCTTCCACCGCCTTGCGCCATGCCGAGAGGGAGGTTCTCGGCATACAGGCGATAACCTGGCCCATCCTTGAATTTCCCCGGGAGAGCATGCCCTGAACCAGGCTCCAGTCTATACTGTCGGCCTTAACCGCTATTCCCTTGTGGATTAAGCCTTTTTTGAGCAAGGAAAGGCGATGGCTGAGGACGTCACCGGTAGCCATCGGAAGCCACTGAAAGGGAGTGCCCGCTTTGGGGACAAATGGCGCTATATTCAGGGTCAGACGAGTCCCCGATCGATGCCTGTCGAGGATGTCCTTCGTGGCTAGAGCCAGGCTACCAATATCCACTATATCCTCCTCGGTCTCCGTAGGCAACCCGATCATGAAATATAGCTTGAGCTGCCTGGGTCCATGACTGGCAACTCGATCCACGGCACGGAGGATATCATCCTCTGATGTGGCCTTCTTCACCACCTGACGCATCCGCTGCGAGCCCGCCTCGGGAGCCAGGGAAATGGTCCTGGTGCCGCTTTCCGACAGACCCCGGAGGAGGGTATCCGATAGAGGTTTTATCCTCAGGGAGCCGACAGAAAACTCGGCCCCCATCCTTCGCAGACCAATCACAAGCTCATCGATCTGGGGATGGTCGGTGATGGCAGCACCCACCAACCCCAGCCGTTTCCGATATCGCA